>JAUXAH010000319.1 GCA_030614945.1 Phycisphaerae bacterium | reverse complement strand
GAGGACTCAGAGGTTTTTCGTTCAGCTTAGTGTTCTTGACAAGCAAGTCTCTTAAAGCGAGCTTTATCACCTTGGCTTGTCAGCGTCCACAGTTGCATTAAGATGCAACATATTTGAAGCAGAACGAAAAGCGAGCTTTTGCGTGGAGTTTAACCATCGTCCACAAGTCATTACCATGACTTTACAGAACATAATTTTCTCCGTACGACATCAATAATTTTACAAAAATCACTTTGAACTATCAAGGATTTTCTTTTCCGAGGCAGCTTTGTTGAAAATTTACACAACAACATGGTTTTTTATGCTTCACCTTCCGGCCCATAATAACACAAATGGACAACGAAACAAACCAAAATCTGCCTGTTTTTTAGTTTTTCTGGGTCTAACTGAATATCCGAGTTCTTTTCCCTTCGCCTGCCTCTGTTATGATATAAACCATATTCACCAGGTACGAAAATTAGCTCACCACGAAGGACACGAAGGTCGCGAAGTTAAAGTTAAATCGTCAAATTCCTTTGTGTGCCCTTCTCACCATCACCGCACCTGAACCCGCTACACTTTTACTGCCCGGAATGGGTGTTATAGAACTGCATTTATCGTAACCTTTCTGCGTTTGGCAAACCAGCCAAAGACAATACGATTATATGCCTTATCCTGCTGACAGGCAAGAATATTTACGGTAAAATCTTGCCAATTACTACTTCATAAGATAGACTTACAAGCTGTGGAAAAGGCCGAAATAAAGTGAATTGGGTATCGTAGATAATTGTTGAAGTGGCACTAATGGCAAAGAGCAAGAAAAACACCTGGGTCTTATGGTCAAAAGATGAGGTCAAGCTGCTCAGGAAACTTTTCCCGCGTGGAAGAGCGAGGGAAGTAGCTGAGCAAACTGGACGGCCTTTGACAGCAGTGAGACAGAAGGCATACAATATGGGACTTAAAACAAAGAAATATCATTCGTGGTCAGCCAATGAGGTTGAGCTGCTCAAAAAACTTTACCCAACGGAGAACACACGGAGCATAGCCGATAAGCTTGGACGACCTTTGAGGGAGGTAATGACCAAAGCATATCAGGCGGGCTTTAGAAAAAGGGAAAGCCCTACTCCCTGGTCAATACAGGAGGAAACCCTGCTTAAGAAACTGTATCCGGATAACACAGTGCGGGAAATAGCGAGCCAGATCGGACGGTCTGCCTCGGCGGTAGCAGGCAGAGAACGCAAATTGGGGCTTAGAAAAGTAGCCCCTTACCGTGCTTGGTCGAAGAAAGAGCTGAACCTGCTGAAGAAACTATATCCCAGCAAGGCGTCACAGGAACTGGCCGAACAAATTGGAAGGTCAGTATCGGCAGTACGATTGAGAATATTCAAATTGGGCCTTAGGAAAAGATCCAGATACGAGGAAAACCACAGGGTTGTTGGCGGTGTGAAAGAGAAACGGTGCAGCAGATGCAAAAGATGGAAGGCCGGGAGCGAGTTCCACAGGGTGCGCACCTGCAGGGATGGTTTGGCGATATGGTGCAAGGAATGTGTCAGCAAGTCTCAGAAGCAGCGGTTGGCGGCGAGAAATTGAAGGCCCACAAGCAAGAACTATTCCCCGGATAACCCATTCAACAATGGACAAGACAGACATTATTCGCCTCGTAATCTGATTTCAGATAGAACATTGATTATATTGTTTTCGTGTAACACTCTATTTTTCTTACAGCACGACAGCGACAGTGTTAGACGGGATACTTTCGCCGCCTACATTGACAGCTATGATGCGGTATTCAAGTTTTTTTCCCTTCGCCTGTTCAACTAATTGTGGCTATTTTACTTAACCTTGTAATGAACAACTTATATCACTTTCTTCAATCGTTATGAGACTTTTGCTAATTTACTTTGCGACGGGTAAAGCTTCATTTGCGACATATCACGTAAAAAGCGTAAAATTCAAAGTGTAAAATGCAAAATTACAGCGCAAAAATCAAAACGAGATTGCCGCGGCCTAAAAGGCCTCGCAATGACACCTGAACCACGTTGGATTCAGGGCAGGCAATAATAATATTAAAAATCAAAATGCAAAATGCAAAAATGATGAGGACGAAGTAAGATTTCAAACACATTTCCTTTTTGCTTTAGATATAAATTTTGTCCATCAATCTTGGGAATGCGATGCACTGTCGGATGTGTTTTTCGCCGGTGAGCCAGGCGACGGTCCTTTCGACACCGAGTCCGAAGCCGCCGTGCGGCACCGAGCCGTATTTTCGCAAATCCAGATACCAACGGTAATTCTCAACATCCAGGCCGTATTCTGCGATTCGTGCGAGCAGCAAATCGTAATCATCCTCTCTGACGGAGCCGCCGATGATTTCGCCGAAGCCGGCGGGGGCAAGCAAATCGAAATTCAAGACGACCTTGTCATTGTCCCTGTCGGTCTTCATATAAAACGCCTTGGCCTCTTTTGGATAGTGCGTTACAAAGACGGGCTTGTCGTGCATTTGCGAGATAATGGTTTCGTCCGAGCCGCCCAGATCTTTGCCCCATTGAAATTCGGCGGCCAGTTTGGCGTGCTTCGGATTGTTTTCGATTCTTGTATCTACTTCGCCAAGCGTTGAACGCAATTCGATTAGCTCGGCGGCGATTTTGTCCTTCTGCCATTGTTTTAACTGGCCGGTTTGCTGCTGTTCCAGCTCGCTGATTTTGGTTTCCAGTTGCTGCTTCTGATTCTTGAGCTCTTCTAATTGCTGAGCGAGGAAGTCCCGGATTTTTTGGCCGGTCAGGATGTCGGCAACCTCGGTGTAAGTTAATCTATAGAAGGGCGGTTTGATTTTTTCGAGTGTCGCCGAATCCACGCCCAGAGTTTCGAGCTGGCTTTTATTGTTCTGCAGGACATCGTCGGCTATGAAGGATACGAAATTTTCAGCTAATTCGAGCAGTCCGTCAAGGTCGATAAAGGCCACTTCCGGCTCGACCATCCAGAACTCGGTGAGGTG
>JAUXAH010000592.1 GCA_030614945.1 Phycisphaerae bacterium | reverse complement strand
CGGTAACGATTCCATATACCACAGGCAAACCCAAACCCGTTCCATGACCAACATCTTTTGTCGTGAAGAATGGAATAAATATTTTATCAAGAACCTCCTTGCTCATACCGGTGCCCATATCTTCCACAATCAGATAAACGTTATGGTCGCAAAATCGTGTCTGAACCGTGATCTTGCCTGCTCCTGGCATTGCCTGCAAGGCATTGACAACCAAATTGACCAGAAGCTGGTTCAATTGCGCCAGATCAGCTGTGATTTCAGGTAGGTCCGGCGAAAGCAAGCGAACAACTTCTATACCTTCCTTGGCACACCGAGCTTCGAAAAAATAAAGGCCCTCTTCCACCACCTGATTGAGGTTGACCTGTGTCTTCTCGGGTGGTGCTTGTCGGGCAAAAACCAGAAGCTTCTGGATAATTTCCCGTGCGTGCAAAGAAGCGGCTTCGATTTTTCCAATGTCCTGCTCGGCTGAGGCTGGAACCCCCGTGCACTTCTTTGCCAACTGCGCAAATCCGAGAATATTTCCCAGCGGTTCATTTAGTTCATGAGCTACCCCTGCGGCAAGCATCCCGATTGTCGCCAGCCGATCAGCATGCAGAAGCTGATTATGCAGCTTCAGTTTGTCTTTCTCTGCTTGCCTTCGTTCCACAACTAACGCTACCTGTCTGGCCACAGCGTCAATTAGATTGCGCTCTTCCTTGAGAAATGGACCCTCATCATGATCGGGCTTTTCCTCTAAATAAACCAGATCAACAACACCTCTTGGCACACCACCCACAATAATCTCAGCCGTCTGCTTCTGGCGGCATTCACGGAAGCCTTGGGTCGTGTAGGAAATTCCATCCAAAATTATTCTCGCGAAAGCGATCTCGGGGTATTGCCAGGCAGGAGGAAGAAGCTCAACAATGCCTTGGATAGTTTCTTCCAGCGATATACCTGGCTGCCCGGCTATCTGAGCAATCCCATAAAGACACGTTAGCTCCTTGACTCGCTCGGTCAAAGCCGCTTTTGCGGAGTATGACAATTGGTTATCTGCCATCAGTATCCTCACATCTTGAGAAGAGCTACAAAGTAAGGATTTTTTCTTGATGCACCTTATTCGGCCATTATACCTGCACTTCTGAAGATCTGTCAAGATTGGCGGCGGTATGTCAGCTTGGAATTAGCCTTGCCAAGCGTCCCTCAGAATCTTTGACGATCTTGTTGGCTGTGACATTGTCAATCTTTACCTCTGAATAGCGAGTTCTGAGTGGGATAAGAAGAAGTTCATCTTGAGATGCTGTTGGGTAACTTACTTAGTTCGGAGTTGGTGGGCAGGGCCAGGATAACCGAGCCGGCGTCGAGAATGGCCGCGAAACCGCCGCGATCGCGCTGGATTGTGTCGGTCCAGGCCGTCTGGCCGGTCTGAGCGTT
>JAUXAH010000587.1 GCA_030614945.1 Phycisphaerae bacterium | reverse complement strand
AAGTCGATAGTGACCTCGGTTAATCAACCTTGAACCAATCTTCAGTAAGTGAATTATCTTTCAGCCAGTCTTCATTCAATATATCCAAATCCAGCTGATCGAAGATGCAGTCACCATTGACGTCTCCGGGAAACGGCACGTAATCGGGCAGTGACTGGGCTGCCTGGCAACTGTCATTAAACACGTTGATCGTAACGGTGTCCGAACCGGTGTATTCACCATCAGAGGCCTCCAACTGCAAGACATACTCGCCTACTGCTGAGAGGGTAATATTCGTATCCTCGGCAGTGGCTGTCTCTATAACAGCTGCCCCTGCACTAGGCTGGCTAACCACTGTCCACTGCACGGTATAAGCCTCCTCATCGGTAACGGTCGCATCCAGATTGCCGGTCCTGACACCGTTGGCTAGCCAAGTCACTACATCGGCGCCCGCGTCCACTCTGGGAGGCATATTGTCTGCGAAGAAACTAAAAACAGGCCCAAAAATCGGATCATTGGGATCGCCGATATAAGTATCGACGGCCCAGTAGTACCACGTTTTTGGTTGAGTTTGCACGACAACAGAAGTCACGTTCTGCTTACTAACAACCTGGATGGCTGCCGGATCCGTAAACTGTTGCAGCAACTGCAGGTTGTCGGTGAAGTAAACGTCGACTAGAACCGGCTGACCAGGCACACACGGATCAGGCAAAGTCCAGCTCAGTTCCACCTCGGCGGCTGCTATGCTACCACCGTCGGCCGGAGTCGGATTGAAATTGTGGAGGGCCGTCAACGTAGTTTGGCCTTCATTCATGACGTTATAATCCAACTGCAGTGTTCCGTTGCCGTCATAGGCGGTAATCCACCCGTTGTTGATGAATCCCTGGACATTCGAGAGCGCGTCGCCGTTTATTATCAGCGTACCGGCTGTGATGTCCATCGTGCCAACAGAACCAACGTCCCTTCTCATCACAATGCTATTGGCGATAATAATTCCACCATCCAGATTCACGTGACCTGTAGCTTCAGGCTTCCGTGCAATCTGTAGCGTCCCGCCGACTGTAATAGTGCCTCCGGCCATATTGAGGGTGCCTTGACCTTTTTGCCCCAAGATTAAGTTAGCGCCAATAGTTATGGTGCCACTAATCATATTAAGTGTCCCGTTACTACCCGCACCCCGGCCCACTCGAATGTACTCGGTTGTCGTAAGAGTTCCACCGTCGACTGTCAGGGCACCAGAGGCAGTATCTCCAACGCTTACCTCGTGTACCTCCACGGCGCCTTCGTTCGCGATAATCGGGCCGGGGAGCATGTCGATTTGGGCCGTGTCGGCAGGGGTGGGGAGTGTACCGGTGTCCCAGTTTGTTGGTGTGCTCCAGAGGTGGTCGGGACCAGCATCGGTCCAGATCACGTCAGCAGCTTGAACATCACATACCAGGCC
>JAUXAH010000464.1 GCA_030614945.1 Phycisphaerae bacterium | reverse complement strand
TCTTTGCACTTGCGAACCTGCATCGTTACATCTACCAGAAATAAACAAAACCCAGTGATGAACACGAGGATCCAGATTATAGAAGGAACCATATTCAACAATCCTCCGTCTTCGGCTTCGCTAGTCGAAGGCCGTTTTTCCCTTTCGGAGATATTTCGCCCTTGATAAACAAATTATTTATAGAGGGGGCCGTTTTTTTCACTTCAACAACAACCCGTCCTTTTGGACTTTTTCTATGACGGCATCGCAGACGTAGGCGCTTTCGGATATGGCGAGTCCTTTTCTAACAGCGCGTTCGACCGCCTGCTTGACCTTGGCTGGAACTTTCCCAGAAACTTGCTCTGACGGTTCTTCTTTTTCACCCATCCGAATTCCGTAAAACCATAGACATTAGGGGTTAATAAATCTTTCCCTAACCCAAGCAAACCATAGTTAAACTTAAAAACCTATGTTTCCACTAGAGATATGGAGAAGGAGCAAACCGAGGATGGATGCCACGAATCATCTCGACCCTTCGTGGGCCCTAGGCGATGGCGCTCGCTTCTCCACTTTTGGAACGAGTAGAGATCAGTGTATGACAATACGGGTTTATCCCACAGATAAGATTAAGGTGTCCCATCGCCAGTGGAAACACGAAGGAGGGGGAGGTTAGACCGAGGATGGAGGCCACGGTCCCGACCCGCCCGTGGATTACGCGAGAACTCGAACCCGCAAAACGGTTGGACGGAAGTAGCCCTGTCCTGCACGATTTCGCAAACTCGATGAACCAGCTCGCCGCCGGGACGGTGAGGCTCTACTGCAAGCGCCTGCTGTGGCTCCAAGGTCGAATCCCCTGCCCGTTGATCCAGGCGACCCTGACCGACTTCAACCGGGTGTTCGCCGACCTGACGAAGTACCGCCACCCCTCGACCGTGAACGGCGTCAAGTCTGCGGCGAAGGCGTGGCTGCGGTTCCTCGGTCGGGATGGGGAGGCTGCCAAGATAAAGATAGTCTCGGTCCGCTGGCTGCCCCGCAACCCGCCGAACCCCGAGCTGATGGACCGCTGCTTCGACGCCTGCCGCACCGCCCGGGAGAGCGCCCTGCTCCACGGCCTCTACTCGTTCGCCTTCCGCTGCTTCGAGGCGTCCCAGACCAAGGCGAGCGAGGTGGACATGGGCGAGGGCAAGATTAGGGTGTGGGGCAAGGGCGGCGTCCCGGACTACGCGGTGGCATGGCCCCGCCGCGACGACGCCCTGCGCTCGCTCCGCCGCCACCTGAACGGGCGCATCCTCGGCTCAATCTATAACCTCGAACACTCTGGGATACGCTGGATCGTCACCCGCGTCGGGAACCGGGCGGGGGTCAGGCTGCGGCCACACCTCCTGCGTCACGCCGGGGCCACCTCGCTGATCAAGCAGGGCGCGGACATTCATCTGATTCAGGTCTGGCTCAGGCACCGCCGAATCCAGACGACCATAAGCTACACTCACCTGACCCACTACGACTTAATAGCGCGGGCGAGTGAAAAGAAATGGAGGTAAATGAGGCTCTGGCAGTCGGGGGAGAGGGCGGAGGCTGCGGCGTAGGGGGTGAAACGAATGGGGCAATTTAAGGGAATCGGGGTCACGGCCACGATTATCGGCGTGGTTATCCTAATTGCAGGCTTGTGGCTCAAAGACCAAATTATAATTACATACAAGAAAATAACAATATACCCCGGGGCCGAACTTTCAGTTCCAGTTATTACCCGCCTTGATCCCTACGGCTGGCTCCTCATCGCAATCGGGGCAGCAATCGCAATCCTCGGCATCGGGATATGGACAACATCCGGGCGAGTGAGAGGGAGTGGAAATAAGTAGGATGAAAGAGGGTAGTGGCGTGAGGAGAAGAAAATCAAGAAATTGGCCTCGCTTCTTCGATTTGTTTAGTATTGGCGCTCTGGTTGCGATGGGCTTGATATATCTATGCCT
>JAUXAH010000074.1 GCA_030614945.1 Phycisphaerae bacterium | reverse complement strand
ACTTTAGGCACTTTTAACTTCTTTCTGCCTTCTTTTCCAGCTCACTGACCGCTCGGTCTATCAGTTTCATAGTCTCCAGCGTTTTTTTGAATTTCTCATCTCTGTAGAAATGCAAGACAGGACAGAATTTGGCCTGCCATTTACCGGCCAGCAGCGATTGTATTCGGCTCTTTGCGTGCGTTATTCCCGCGAAAGTTTTGTTCTGTGTGGCTTCATCTTTGCCGAAAATGCTAAGATACACATCGGCATTGCGCAAGTCAGCGGCGATGTCAACTCTCGTAACGCTCACGAATCCCTCAATACGTGGGTCGTTAAGATGGTTGGCAATAGCGTCACTGACCGCTTCTTTTACCACGCGAGCTACTTTTTCCTGCCTTCTCGTCGCCATCGTTTGGTTAAATGGTAATTGGTAACCGGTCCGGCAGGACTGCCGGATTTAACCATTTAACCAATCACCAATCACCAATTACCAATCACCAATCACCAATTACCACTCACCAATCACCAATTACCAATCACCAATCACCAATTACCAATCACCACTCACCAATCACCAATTACCAATCACCACTCACCACTCACCAATCACCAATCACCAATCACCACTCACCACTCACCAATCACCAATCACCAATTACCAATTACCAATTACCAATTCAAAGGGTTCTGGCTACTTTAACGATTTCATAGAAGTCAAAAACGTCGTCGACTTTAATATCCTCAAATCCTGCTATCTTAATCCCACACTCCAGACCCGCCTTGACCTCGCGAACGTCATCTTTGAAATGCTTTAGAGACTCTATACTTAAGTCGTCTCTGATTACAATATTGTCGCGTATCAAACGCATCTTCGCATTTTTGCTTACGTGCCCGTTACTGACATAGCAGCCGGCCACCATGCCAACTTTTGAAACCTTAAAGAGGGTTCTTGCCACAGCTCTGCCGAGCGTTTCCTCCCGCTCTTCCGGCTTGAGCATACCGACCATAGATTTTTGTAAATCTTCGGTTATACGGTAGATTACATTGTACAGCCTTATCTCAACCCCTTTGGCTTCTGCTTCTTTTAATGCGCGGTCTTCACTGACAACGTTAAAGCCGATGATAATGGCGTTCGAGGCCTCGGCCAGAACAACATCGCCTTCGGTAATTCCGCCCGGCGATGCGTGCAAAATCTTAATCTTCACTTCGTCGGTGCTAAGCTCAGATAAATATTTCGTCAAAACATCCACTGAACCCTGCACATCGGCACGGATGATAACATTTAATTCTGCCGTCTTGCCGGCCTCTATTTGGCTGAATAAATTATCCAGAGTCACCTGCGTTCGTTGCGACAGCGAATTCTCCCTTGAGAGCATCTGGTTTTCCTCAGCAGCGGACTTGGCCTTGTTGATATCACCAAGACAGTAAAATCTGTCACCCGCCTGTGGAACATCGCTCAGCCCCGTTATTTCCACCGGCATAGAGCTTGTAGCTGTCTTTATGTTTTTACCGTAGCTGTTCTTCAGGGTCTTCACTCTGCCAAAAGCGCCGCCGGCCAGTACCACGTTGCCCTTGTTTAGTTGGCCTTCCTTAATTAGCAGCGTTGCCACCGCTCCCTGCTTGGCTGATATCTTTGCCTCAACCACCCATCCTGTCGCAGGGATCGTGTCATCAGCTTTCAGTTCAAGCAATTCGGCTATATAATCGAGATGTTCAAGCAAATCGTCTATACCTTCGCCGGTAATTGCACTGGTTTTCACAACTTCAGTCTTTCCACCCCATTCAGCCGGCGTCAATTCCTGCTCAGCTAACTGCGAGTAAACACGATTTATATCGCACCCGGGCAAATCTATTTTATTCAACGCCACAATTACCGGCACATCCGCCGCTTTGGCGTGGGCTATCGCCTCGATCGTTTGCGGCATCACCCCATCGTCAGCGGCAACCACCAGCACTACCACATCCGTTATATTTGCGCCCCTGGCACGCATAGCCGTAAATGCTTCGTGGCCCGGAGTATCAAGAAACGTTACTTTCTTATGGTCCCAGGTAACCTGATACGCGCCGATGTGCTGCGTGATGCCGCCTGCCTCACCGGCGGCTACCTGAGTTGACCGAATCTTATCCAGCAAGCTCGTCTTGCCGTGGTCAACGTGCCCCAGCATGGTAGCCACCACAGACTGCTTCTTCAGATGCTTTCTCTGCCGTGCCTCAAATGCAGCACGTATCTGTTCTTCAAGCCTGCTCTTATGTTCTACTACCAGCTCAGTGCCGAATTCCAGAGCAACCAGTTCCGCAACGTCGTTGCTTATAACTTGATTGGCCGTCGCCATTACATCTTGTTCCATCAATTTGCGGATAATATCCGCTGATTTAATGGCCAGAGTTGCAGATAAATCCTTTACTGTAATCGGCTCGTTTACAAGGGCTTTTTTCGGCCTGACCGGAACAGCAACTCCCCGGTCGGACTTCGTTGCAATTTTCCGCGTCGGCCGTAATCGAAGGCCTTCACCGCCGGCCGCATCAAGCCGAGCCCGTCTTTCTTCAATATCTCTTTGACGCCATTTGCTAATGAATTTTGACTTCCTTGCAGTTTCTGCATCTCGCTCCTCTCTACGACGTCCGTGTGTTCGCTCTTTGTATCGTCTTGGTAATCGCTCCTTCTCCTTGCTCGAAGGCAGAGTTGTTCTTTCCTGCTCCTGCTTGCTATACATCAGCGGCTCGGTAACAGGCGCATTGTACCTGGCTTTCGGCTTCGGCCTTGGTCGGCGTAACGGCTCCGGTG
Organism: Phycisphaerae bacterium; assembly: GCA_030614945.1. The sequence goes on along the minus strand of JAUXAH010000074.1, from coordinate 5,317 downwards.
CTTCGATTCGAACAACTTCTGGGCCGCTCAATCGGGCCGGCTCGGGCTTTTCCAAAATCGGACCCGCAGGCAATATCGGTTCTGGTGCTCGCTCTTCTGGTTCCTCGATTATCTGTTCTTCTGGAGGGACCGGCTCTTCTGCAATTGCCGCAGCCGCCTCCGTCTGTTCAGCTTTCTTTGCTTTTGCCTTCTTTACTTTTGCCTTCTTTACCGCCGGTTTCCGCTTTACCTTTTTTCTAATGCGTACCTTCTTCAAATCTACCTTCTCGGCCGTCTCAACCGTTGTGATATTCTCCCCCTCGCTGAACCATTCGTGAATAGTTGCCGCCAGACCTGCCGATATCACCGACATATGGTTCTTGACGTCCAGACCCTCATCCTGGCACTTCTTCACAATAGCAGTGCTTTTTACGCCAAGCTCCTTGGCCAGAAGATAAACTCTTGTAGCAGCCATTTAATTTACTATTTATTATTTATTATTGAATCTATCATCCGTCGTCCGTCATCCGTCGTCCGTCATCTGTCGTCCGTCGCTCTCCTGCTGGGCCGGCTCTTTTTCCGCCTGCTTTTGTTTCGACTCGGCCGCCAGACGCTTCGCTTCCTCGCCTGCTGCCGCAACCAGTTTCTCGGCGGTCTCCGAGTCAACCTTCAGCTCGTTAATCAGCGGTTCGGCCCCTACATCATCCAAATCCAAAACGGATATGACGCCCAGCGCTATCAGCTTGTCAACCACTGTGTCGTCAGCGGTTTCTACATTCTTGACGCAGTTTGTCAATTGTTCAATGCCCTGATTATATTCCTCTGGCATTAGTATATCGATGTCCCAGCCGGTCAGCCTCGCAGCTAACCGAACGTTCTGACCGTGCTTGCCGATAGCCAGACTGAGCTGGTCCTCATCCACAACCACCGTCGCCTTGCCCAGTTCGAAACACAAGGCAATTTCGCTGACCTTTGCCGGCATCAACGCATTTACCACCAGCACCTGCGACGACTCGTTCCACCGGACAATATCTATTTTTTCGCCCCCGAGCTCATCAACTATGTTCTTTATTCTGCTGCCCCGCACACCAACACACGCACCAACAGGGTCAACCTTCTCATCCAGCGAGGCAACCGCAACTTTCGTGCGGTAGCCCGCCTCTCGCGCCAGCACACGTATTTCGATAATCTTTTCAGCAATCTCCGGCACCTCTAACTCGAACAATCGGCGGATAAAGTCAGGGTGCGTGCGGGAGAGAATAATTTTGACCTGATTCGAACTCTCTTTTACATCAAGAATCAAACATCGAAGTCTCTCGCCGGGCCGATGCGTCTGGCCCATTATCTGTTCGCCTTTTGGCATAAACCCTTCTGTCCAGTGGCTCAAATTAACAATCAGGGTCCCACCTTCGTATCGCACAACTGAGCCGCTTATGATTTCACCTTTTCGCTGGACGAACTCCGCATAGATACTGTCCCTTTCGTCGGCCCGTATCTTCTGTATCATTACCTGCTTGGCTGTCTGAGCGGGAATGCGACCGAGCTGACTTATATCGATTGCTTCATTGTCCTTGAGGGCGCTGACTTGTCCGGTGGTCCGGTCGATATTGACGACTATTTCGCTCTCCGCCTCACCAAAATGCTTCCTGACCGCCGAGACCATAGCTTCTTCCAGGTCGACAAATACGGATTCTCTGTCGATATTTTTATCGCGTGCAATGTTGTCAACAATTCTTACTAATTCCTGATTCATCCTTTTTTCTCTTTCTAATCCAGCGCCAATTTCCTTTCTCTTTCGAACTCAGCACCGCAAATTCATGCTGGACAAAAAAAGTGGAAACCCAGATAGTTTCCACTTCAGCGGGGGGCGCACTTCCCGAATAGAACCCCCGGCACGCCAAAAACGAACAGAGGTTGTAGTTTACATTTACACTACATCGTCTGCCTCCAGTAGCAATTATCCTCGTTCGCCTCTCGGCACTGAAGCAGAAACACCGAGTTCCAGGCCACCATTTGCGCAAAGGTGCAGCCGCACAGGTTGGTTCTTCCTCTACTTTGCACTGTCTGCCAATCCCGTCAAAATCATTTTAAGCGCCTCTTTAATCTCAAATTTAGCTTTGGTAGCCGTTAATCTTTGTAGCCAAACCTAATATGATAATCGTCCAGCCTGCTGATGACAATAACTTTTTTGTGGAATTTGTACAATTTTTAGCCCAAATTCAACCACAAAAACGCATATTTAACGGTAAAAATGGCCAAAAACCACCACAAGTCCTATAATATGGCCCTTTGAACCTTCTAAAAAACTTTTTCCCTGCCACTATTTATTTGGCACAGCAGGGTGCTTTTAATGACCTCAGACGAAACTGCTCGGATTTTGAATTTGTTTCGCCTGCCCCCTTGTTTAGAGTGCCTTATACTCTAAGGGGGTTTACTTTCTAACCGGGCCGAGATACGATATTGTTTGGCGTTTTATGCAGACTGTATAATTATTGTTGGATGCAGAAAGATAAAGGAGAAATATCATGGATATTCAGACACTAACAGCATTTTTTATGTGGTGTACGATTCTGAACGTAGCATTACTGGTTCTCTCGTCGCTAATCTGTGTCTGTGCCGGAGACTGGGTCTACCGAATACACAGCAAATGGTTCTCCATCTCCAGAGAAACCTTCAACGTGGCGATATACTCGTTCATCGGACTATACAAGGTATTGGTCTTTGTGTTCATTCTTATTCCCTACGTGGCTCTGCTGATCGTCGGATAAATTGGACGAGTCCGCCATCCCGCCAAACGAGCGGCGGGTAAAAGGCGGATAAATATTGAAGAAGCAACGGGAACTTCTTGTACAGGAAAAAACCATCCGGTTATCTTAATTTTTCGAGGTGAAAAATGAAAAATAAAATGTTAGCATCAGTACTACTTTGTGTGCTGCTTCTGAGTGTTACGGCTGGCGCAGCCACGGCGACGCCCACAGAACGCAATTATTCCTTCGATGGCAAAATCTCCCGCAACGTGCTCGAGAATTATCTTTCGCGAGCGATTACTTTCGCGGAATTGCTCAACGGCGACCGCGTCGAGAAGCAATTGCGAGGCAACACCGCCGACAATATCAGAATGCTCACAAATGTCGGCGTCAAGTTCGCGGGCCGAGCGATCTACATGTGGGGTGCAGAGAGTCGCCTTGATGCGCTGCTCGAACGGGCACGCCCGATTGTAAAAAAAATCCACGCTGCCGACCCCGATATAGTTCTGCAAGCCGCGGCCTTCGAAATAGTAAGCAAGCAGGTCGAGACCCTCAAAGTTCCTAAGTGGGTCTTCGACGAATTTGCCCTCGACTTCGAGAATCGCAACTTCGACTACGAAGCGATGCTCTACTCCGACGGCCACCGCGTAAATCACTGGCGCACCGGCTCATCCGTCCCCGATATGAGCAAGCTCGAGACTCGCATGTGGTTCTTCTATCTCGCCGCTCGTTTCATCGACATCGGCGTCGAGGCAATACACTTCGGCCAGGTCGAGATCATGGACGACCGCGACCCGGACCACCGCCACTGGCGCGACATGATGGCTCTGGTCCGCAAATACGCCGCCAGGCACGCCAGACGCCATTTCCTGCTCGCCGATGCACACGTCCCCAGCGGCGGTATCGTCCATAACGGCATCCTCTTGTTCGACTTTCACTCCTTTCCCCTGCGGATCGATGAAGTCGTCACCGGGCCCCAAATGGGCGTCTTAAAGGTCGGCTACCTGGATAGCATCTTCACCCGCAGCAAAGGCGGTATCACCCCGAGTGGCTGGCAATGTGAAAGCCTGCCATATATCGTTGAGCTGGACAACTTCGGCTCAAGCGGCAGGCCCGGCCGGAATATCGGAATGCACTATATATGGGGATACGACGAGATCTGCTGGTTCGCTCACCAACCTGCCAAATACCGCAACTTCTGGCTCAAGTATGCATGGGACTGGATACGCCGACACGACCCAAACGGCTACCTCCAAATGCCCGGAAGCAGAACTTTGGCCAACTCCGTTGGAAACAAGAACTGGTACTGGGCCAACACACCTTCCAAAGCCGTCCCCACCGGCTTCGCCCAGGAGCAAACTATAAAAGAAATCTGGGCAGAAGAAAAATAACACTTTCCACCAAAAACAATTTCTGTCTTCCGCCGCCTGCCCGAGTCCCTGCATGCTTTAGGCAGGGATCCAGCTATTTATGTGCTTATAAAGCACTTTTTTGGCCGTTTTTTAGTTGACTTTTCTTTGAATTTCTGTTAAAATACCTAACATAAACCGCCAGCAGGCGGCGATAACTAAAGCATATCTGTAAGCTGCAGCGCAGCACGGCCTTCAGGGCCAGCAGGCCCAGATTCGTGAATAACCAATTACCAATAACCAATAGTCTTGGAGCGAAACGGAATCCGGCCTTCCTTGGACGGAACCAATCATGAGCATCGAGAATCCAACTTTACCCGCCACGGCGGGTTTAGCTCACTTTAGGCACTTTACCCGCCACACGTATGGCGGGTTTAGCTCACTCTTAACTAACGAGTATCAAGAATCCAGTTATTTACGTGCCTATAATCCACTCTGTCTTCTGTCCTCTGTCTTCTGTCTTCTGCCCTCTGTCTTCTGTCCTCTGTCTTCTGTCCTCTGTCCTCTGTCCTCTGTCTTCTGTCCTCTGTCTTCTGTCCTCTGTCTTCTGTCTTCTGTCCTCTGTCTTCTGTCCTCTGTCTTCTGTCCTCTGTCCTCTGTCCTCTGTCTTCTGCCCTCTGTCTTCTGTCCTCTGTCTTCTGTCCTCTGTCTTCTGTCCTCTACATCTGTCGAGAACGCTCTACAAATCAACCCTTTTTATGCAAAACAAACCCAATCTTGTCCGCCGTAGGCGGATTGCAAATGAATGTAAGTATCTTTTCACAAAAGGATTATGAAAATAAATCCAATTGGACACTTGGTGAAAACAAACCCAATTCAAACCCAATCAAAGCCAATTTGCGAAAAGCCAAAATGAATGTAAACTCACTTATAACGAAGGATTACAGAAAAAAAGATGATTTCGCAGTCCAAAAAAACAAAGCCAATTCAAAGCCAATTTCCGAAAGGCCAAAAATGAACGTAAGCTCTGTTTCAACAAAGAATTATAACAATGAACAACGAACAATGAACAATGAACGATTATGCAAAACAAACCCAAAACAAACCCAATTTCCGAAAAGCACAAATGAATGTAAACTCACTTATAACAAAGGATTACAGAAAAAAAGATGATTTCGCAGTCCAAAAAAACAAACCCAATTCAAAGCCAATTTCCGAAAGGCCAAAATGAACTTAAACTTC
>JAUXAH010000376.1 GCA_030614945.1 Phycisphaerae bacterium | reverse complement strand
CGGGGAGTAGCTCAGTTTGGCCAGAGCGCTGCGTTCGGGACGCAGAGGTCGCAGGTTCAAATCCTGTCTCCCCGAATTAGATAAGTCCATACAACGCACAAGGTTGTGCGAACTCTTTTTGTTGCAAAAAATTATTGAATTAAATACATTTTGTGTTATGCAGAATTTATGCAGAAGGGTATTTTTTGGGGTGTCCTCTGCCCCGTTTTTTATCCCCATTTGCGGCGGACGCCCCCAGCAGGCCCGTCCCGACCGTGACCGCGGCCGTATACTTCAGGAAACTACGACGTTCTATTCTTTTTTCCTCCATAGATTTTCCTCCTGTATGGTAACTGTTCATCCCGTTAGAAATTCCGCAGTGTTAAAAAACGGTGCAAAAATCGCAGATTTGGGTTCCCGCAAGGCGGGGTCACTCTAACGGGGTTCATATTTACTGTAACATAACGCACCTTCCTGCCGCCTGTCAAATCTTATTTCAATCTGTTATATTAGGTTGCCTTATTGGCCTGAGTCGCCATAACCCTAAAAAGATTTCCGAGCGAAAACATCCGTGTTTTCGCAGTCGTCGGGAATCTTCGCCTCGTGCTGCGATTTCTTTTTGAGTTGCCTTGTAGGCCTGAATCTCTATAATCTTGCCTGCACCTGTGGTTGCCTGCACAGGTTACGCAGGCACAGGTGAAAATCGTCTTTTATAGAGGGCGCTATTTTGAGACAATGTAAATCCTTGAATCCAGCCCTTTGCAAGGGCGGGGTGAACAATAAGAACGGTTGGCTTATTCACGGTGAATATTAATACTTGCCCCGCCCCTGTGGCAGGGGTCGGGACTTGAAGTAAAGGAGAACACGATGCCAGTGCAATTGTACATTAGTTTGAGTATAATGATGTTTCTGGAGTTTGCTATTTGGGGGGCGTGGGCTCCGGTGCTGGCGGCCCGTTTGTTGGGGCCGCTAAAGATGAGCGGCAAACAGACCGGCTGGATTTATGCCACACTGCCCCTGGCGTGCATCATCTCGCCGCTGATTGCCGGGCAGCTTGCCGACCAGTATGTGGGCACGGAGCGATTACTTGCCGTCGCCCATCTGATTGGAGCGATGTTGCTGTATGCCGCTGTTCGTAAGAATACCTTCAAAAGTCTCTTTCTCGTGATGCTTTTCTACTCGTTGTGCTATGCTGCCACGCTGCCGCTGGTCAACGCCCTGATGTTTCAGCAGTTGGCTGAAAACAACCTTGATATCGGCAAACACTCTCCCAACATCTTTATCTGGGCTCCCATCGCCTGGGCACTCGTCGGATACTGCCTCACCGCCTGGCGCTGGAAATTCAAAACAGGAGAACAGGGACGCGACTGCCTTTACCTCGCTGCCATCTTGTCGGTGATTATGGCCGTAAGTTGCTTGTTTCTCCCTGACACTCCGCCCGCAAAATCAGGCAAAGTACCAATCGTCGAGGCGATGGCAATGCTGGGCAATACCAATTTCCTGATTTTCATTATCATCTCGATGGTCGTTGCCGGCTTGATGCAGTTTTACTTCCTCGGCACAGCTCGGTTTATGCAGGATATGGGAATTCCTCCTAAGAACGTGCCCGCATCGATGGCCATCGCACAGGCGGTCCAGGCAATCGCAACGTTCTTTGTTCTGGGCTACTTCCTGACAAACCTCGGATACAAATGGACATTGACGGTGGGAGCGGCCTGCTGGCTGCTGATGTACATCGTTTACGTCGGTACAAAGCCGCGGTGGCTCGTCGTCGCCTCGCAATCGCTGCATGGACTCGCATACGTGTTCTTCATCATCGCCGGCCAGATATTGGCAGAAAAACTGGCGCCTGAAGAAATTCGTAACTCGATGCAGGCCCTTATCTTTGCAGCCACGGTAGGCGTCGGCCTGTTCTTCGGCACGCAGTTTGCCGGCGTAATTATGGATAAATTCAGGAAAGAAGATAAGTTCCAGTGGCGTCCGATTTTTCTCGTGCCTTGTGTTATTGCGCTCGTGTGCGCCGTCGCATTCGTTTCGTTATTCAAAGAACCGCCCAAAGATACGGAGGCACAGGAAGTCGTGGGCGAGCCCCAGCCCCTGCCGCAGAGGCGGGGCGAGCATCACGTATTGAACCAGCCGCCGAAGGGGTTTGCGGCGCTGTTCAACGGTAATGACCTGGCGGGCTGGAAAGGATTGGTGGGCAATCCGATAACTCGGGCCGGGATGAGCCCTCAGGATTTGGCAAAGGCCCAGCTCAAAGCGGACGAGCAGATGCGAGCGCACTGGCAAGTGGTTGACGGTGTGCTGGTTTTTGACGGCAGGGGACACAGCCTGTGCACAGCGAAGGACTACGGCGATTTCGAGCTGCTGGTTGACTGGAAAATCGAAGCCGGCGGGGACAGCGGGCTCTATCTGCGGGGCTCGCCGCAGGTGCAGATATGGGACCCGGTGCAGCGGCCGGAAGGCTCCGGCGGGCTGTACAATAACAAGAAAGGGCCCAGCAAACCGCTGAAATGTGCCGACAA
>JAUXAH010000283.1 GCA_030614945.1 Phycisphaerae bacterium | reverse complement strand
AACCGCCGCGGCTACCTTCATCGGTAGGCCAAACAGGCGAATAAAGCCGGTTGCGTCAGCAGGGTCGTACTCGGCACCCATCGTAAAACTTGCCAAATCGGTCTGGTATAGACTGTTCGGACTTTTTGCGCCGGCTGGCGTGCAGCGGCCCTTGAACAGTTTCACTTTAACCTCGCCGGTTACGTTTTGCTGGGTAACATTTACAAATGCATCAAGAGCCCGGCGCAATTGGCAAAACCACAGGCCGTAATAAACCAGCTCAGCGTATTTTAAGGCAACCTGCTGTTTGCAGTGCATAGTTTCCCTATCGAGTGTCAGGCTCTCCAAGGCCCGGTGAGCAGTAACCAAAACTGTTCCGCCAGGTGTTTCATATACGCCCCGAGACTTTATTCCGACCAGCCGATTTTCAACCATGTCCACCTGTCCGATGCCGTGTTTTCCGCCGAGCTGATTTAGTTGTTCGATTAGCTTTACACCGCTTATCTTTTTGCCGTTAAGTTTTATCGGCAGGCCTTTGGTAAAGCTAATCTCAACATAATCAGGCTTGTTCGGCGTTTTTGAAATCGGCCGGGAGATAGTAAATAAACTATCCTTTGGCTCGTTGGCGGGGTCCTCAAGGTCGGCTCCCTCGTGGCTGATGTGCCAGAGGTTACGGTCGCGAGAATAGATTCGCTTCTTGCTCTGCTCGATTGGGATTTTGTGCTTTTTGGCGTAATCAACGGCCGCTTCGCGGGAAGTTAATGTGAAATTCGGGTCCTTCCAGGGCGCTACGATTTTCAGTGCCGGATCCAGCGCCATATAGGTTAGCTCGAAGCGGACCTGGTCATTGCCCTTGCCGGTTGCACCGTGAGCCACCGCGGTCGCACCTTCAGCGTGGGCGACTTCGACCTGATGCTTTGCGATTAAGGGCCGGGCAATACTTGTGCCTAACAGATACCCCTTTTCATAAACGGCGCCTGATTTGAGCAGCGGCCAGAGGTAATCTTCGACAAACTCTTTTCGCAGGTCCTTGACTATACACTTGACTGCACCGGACTTAAGCGCTTTTTGCTTTATGCCCGCAAGCTCCTCGCCCTGGCCGAGGTCGGCTGCAAATGCTATCACCTTATAGCCGTAGGTCTCTTTAAGCCACGGCAGGATTACGCTCGTATCCAGCCCACCGCTATAGGCCAAAACAACTTTTTCAGATTTGCTTTTACTCTTAGCCATTGAACTTGCCCTTAACGAGTTTATGTTCGCAACTCCAGCGCCTTACGTGCTACATTGCGAAATCGGCGACAGCGACGCTGGGCATCGAGTGCCGATTCCCTGTCGGCAGACTCCCCAGGATAGCGGAAGGTCACGGCAAAATCCGAAAGGTAAGCAAGGTCCTCCCGGAAGGTCTCCCATTCCGGCTCGGCAACAAGAACCTGCTCAAGCAGAACAACTAGGTCGTGGATTTTGCTAAAAGTTATGTCAGCTTCACAAAGCTTGGCCTTGAGGTATTTTTCTGCACATTGTTGCGCGTGAAAGCAGATGCCGTCATAGTTGGGATTCTCCTGCGCACGGCATTCACGTTCCATCATTGCAAAATCCCCTTCGGCCTTGGTGACCCACTCAGCAGCTATCGGCTTCATAAAGTACTTTCCCTTCTTCAAGAATCTCCCGCATAAAACCGTCGCCCATCTCTATCCGCTCTCGTACCTTCTCGGGAGTGCGCACGAGCAGGTCAACGGGAAACTGAGGCCGTAGCTTCATCCTAATTTCCACCGATTTGTCAACACTCCTTCCTTCAAAAGGGATGATGACCAGCAGGTCAACATCCGAATCGTCTGTGACCGCGCCTCGCGCATAGGAGCCAAACAGTATAACTCGTTCAGCACCAAACTCGCGTCCAATCCGCCAGCCAAACTCTTCTATCCGATTCATCGCCACCATTATGAAATATTTCCTATATCAACAACTCCTTTTATGCAGCAATGATGATGCCTTCGCGCCGGGCAATTTCGAGAATGGGACGGCTCTGGTCAGTTTCCCACTCCTGTTCGCCACAGGGAATAGGCTCAATGCGGTTATCGCTGACAGTTGCTTGCCAAAGTGCTTTAACCAGCGAAAGTTCTCGCGAACCGTCGAATTCAGGCGCAATCACAATCAAGTCTATATCGCTATATTCATCAGCCCGGCCACGTGCAAAAGAACCGAACACGACGGCCCTACGGGCATGGATGCCCAATGATGGCAGCGCGGAGAGATACTTCTGTACCGCTTCTATAACTGTGTTTTCAACCACTTCAACATTTCCCTGGCTCTTGAAATTTCCTCCCGGACGGTATCCAAATCAAGCGAAATTTGCTCGGAGTCCGGGTAACGGCCTTCCAACTGGTAGACACCAAACTCGCGAAGGAAGTTTTCCTGCTCCAATTCAAGCTTAAAACCCGCAATCTCGGCAAGACGAACAAGATGGTGAATGCGTGGCGGAACATCTTTCGTTTGCCGGGTCACATGCGCTTTGAGCATTTTTTCAATAGCAAGGTACGCAAAGAAAAGACAATGTCGCAAATGACCTTTCTCCAGCAGCGACTCTGCAGCCGCAAAGTCCTCTTCTGCACTGGCTCTCCAGAAATCAATCTGTTTCTGAACGTCCATATATAAATCCCTTGTGTTTTCTGCCGCTCTTAATATACCAATAATCGTTATTGCACAGCAACGATTAAATCAGAGAGGGGATTATACACATTATTTGCGAGAGAGACAACTGGAAATGGTTTCCCGCATAAGTTCGGGGTCGGCGTTTTGGCCGGTGAAGAGCTTAAATTGGGCCAGGGCCTGGTTGATGAACATTGATAGGCCGTCAATTGTTTTTGCTTTCGTCTCTTTTGCCTGCTTTAGAAGCAAAGTCTCTGCGGGGTTATAAACAGTATCAAAGACTATCATATCTTTTTTGATGTATTCTTTCGGCAAAGGTGTTTCATCAACATTCGGATACATTCCGACACTGGTGCAGTTTATGAGCAACTTCGCATCCAAGGTCGGCAAATCATCCAGGCCAGCGAAATCACAGCCAAAATCGGCGGCAAGTTTCTCAGCTTTTTTGACGGTACGGTTATAAATCTTGATTTTGGCACCGGCCTCACTTAGGCCGGCCACTATTGCCCTTGCGACGCCGCCTGCACCGATAACAGCGACGGCCAGGCCATTCAGGCCGGCTCTGGTAATATTCAACGTTGAAGTAATTGAATCTAACGCAGCGGCGTAATCGGTATTGTAAGCGCTGAGTTTACCGTTTGCTCCCGTTACCAACGTGTTAACTGCTCCGATTTTTTCAGCTAACGGTTCAATAAAGCCCCGATTTGCCCTGACGTAATTGAGGGCATTTTGTTTGTG
>JAUXAH010000596.1 GCA_030614945.1 Phycisphaerae bacterium | reverse complement strand
GGTTAAGCAACATTTTTTCTGTAAATTCTTTTTTCTTTTGAATCAGCAGATTCGTTTTCGTTCTCCATTTCCACATTCATATTTAAATACCTCTTGCCCGCAACCCAATCCTCGCTGTTCTCCATCTCTATCGCACTGACCAATCTCAGCAATGAAGCCTCGTTGGGAAACAGCCTTGCAACACGAGTCCTTCGCTTGATTTCTTCATGTAATCGCTCCAGCATGTTTGTCGTCCGCATTCGCTTTCGGTGCTTACCTGGCAAAGCAAAAACAGCCAGGCCTTCAGGGATGTTCTCTTCGATCCACTGGGCCAACTGCGGTGCAGACTTGCTGTATTTCTCAACGCACTTTTGCAGTCTTTCTTCTGCGGACAACAGGTCCTTTGCATTAAAAATGTCACGCAGGTCATCAGCCACCCGGCTTCGCATCGAAAGCTTCGGAACATACTTAACGGCATTACGCTGTAAGTGACACTGACATCTCTGCCAGATCACACCGGTAAATTCAGCATTCAAAGCTGCTTTGAGTCCATCGTGATCATCACTTGCCACAAATTTGACACCTGACAATCCCCGTTTCTTCAAACCTTTCAGAAAGTTGCGCCAGTGTGTCTCAGCCTCACTCAAAGAGACGCTTACGCCAAGGATTTCACGCCTGCCGTCAGTATCTATGCCAATGGCTGTAAACACGGCACAACTGAGCACAGAGCCGTTTTTACGCACTTTCTCATAATGAGCATCCAGCACAAGATACGGATATTCGCCCAGCAGTCGATTACGCCACTTGCTTAGCTGTTCATCGAGTATTTTAGCAACTCTTGATACCTGGGTGCTGCTGATGTCGAGCCCGCACATTTTCTCCAAGACATCGGTTACTCTGCGGGTGGATATGCCTTTGACATACATCTCTGCTATTGCCAGCTTTAATGCTCTTTCGCTACGACAGCCTTTCTCCAGTGCCGATGGGTAAAAGTCCACATCCCCTCGTACTTGCGGCACATCCACGCACAGCTTGCCGATACGAGTACCGACGGTCTTCGGCTTATAGCCATTGGCATAACCTCTGCGTGCCAAGGTACGTTCGTACAACTGGGCACCGAGCACCTGATCACGCTCGATTTTCATTGCCTCGTTGAGCAAAATCCGCAGCGCATCTGCAAAGCCTTCAAAACCATTTTCAATTAACATTTCCATTACGACATCCAGCTTGTTATCATTGTTTTGGTGGGCCATCTTGTTTTCTCCTAATTAAAGTTCTTGTAAACCTTTATAGGAGAACGGGACGAGCCCACTTTTTCAAGCGAATTTCGCATGTGCCTGGGTTCCAGCTCGCTACGCTCGCTTCCACCCAGCCACATGCGTGGTTAACACCAATTTACAGAAACATATTTACACTAACT
>JAUXAH010000268.1 GCA_030614945.1 Phycisphaerae bacterium | reverse complement strand
GTGAACGGTTACGAAAAGTGTTACTCTTGAGCATATGAGATTGAACCATGCCGTAAATTGGAAACATCAGAATGAAAAAGGAGGACATCAATGTCACCTGAGATGAATCGTCGAAGTTTTATTAAAGGGTCGCTCTTGAGTTCTGTAGGCACCGCAGTAGGAGTGTCGGCGAGTCCTGGTAAGGTATTTGCTAAAGCAACGGCTAAGGTCCCCACCGGTGACAAGAACCAACCCTCACCCAAGGCAGATTTGCCCAAGGGGAAAATCGGTAATCTACCGGTCAGCCGGCTGTTGTTGGGTGGTAATTTGCTTACTCATTACACACACAGCCGGGATTTGAGATACGTATATAATTTAGCCGCGCATTACAATACGGAGGAAAAAATCCTTGAAACATTGGCGCTGGCTGAAACGTATGGTATAGACACTCTAAGTATACATACTGTCCCCTGGGCCTTGGATATTCTTAGAAAACATCGAAAGCATGGCGGCAAGATAAAATGGATCATATGCCCTACGGCCCCTGTAACACCCGGAATGAATGAATACGCCGAGCAGGTTCGGCAGCTCATTGACGATGGCACTGACGCGATCTACCTGTGGGGGGTTCACGCCGACCGGCTCATCTGGAAGAAAAAAGTTGATCTCATCGCAAAGGCTGTCCAGGTTGCTAAGGATTATGGCGCATTATCCGGAGTCGGTGCCCATGACTTGAATGTGGTCAAGAAGTGCGAAGAAAACAAGATGGGTGCCGATTTCTACATCAAAACATTTCACCACCATAATTATCCAACCGGGCCCAAGCCTGATGAGCTGAAAAAGCCATATAGCGAATTTCCCGGCTACTGGTGTAATAATCCCCAGGAGGTAATCGACTTTATGAAGACAGTAGAGAAGCCATGGATTGCCTTTAAGGTGATGGCTGCTGGGGCAATACCACCCAAGGATACCTTCCAGTACGCCTTTGAAAACGGAGCCGACCACATCCTTGCAGGGATGTTTGATTTCGAAATAGACGAAGATGTGCGGATTGCAAATGAGGTGCTATCCAAGGTCCAAAGAACTCGTCCCTGGAGAAGCTAAGCCGGCTTAAGATATTCCATTAAATATGGCCACTTACTCTTTCTGACACTGCATGTTATCTACCCCTATCGTGGGCCATCGCTTCAGCGAAGAGGTTGGTATTCCCGTCGCCGCCGGTCTTATAGTAGGTGAAGCCCTGGTCGGAGTCGGATTCGCGCTGTACTACATTTTCGCCGGTGCAATGGGCCAATAAGGACAGACCATTATGAAAAAATTTGGATACGTAATGATAACCTTCGGATTCCTGGCCGGCGCTCTGGTGGCCGTGCTTGATGAATTCAGAGTGCAATGGGTCTTTTTCTCAGGGGCACTTGTTGTTGGTGCCGCAGGTATCGTACTTATCCGGGTGGGCGAGCGGCAGAAGAGCCGAGCGGAAGGAACACTGGATTCCAACATCCAATCCATTGAGAGCAGTCTGAGCCGCATCGTAGAAAATATTACACGGCTCAACGCAGAAAAACAATCCATCGACACCTACGATGTGCGGCACCGAATAGACGAGCTCTTTTGTGCGGATTTGGCAACCTTTGTGGATGCCCGAGAGAGTATCGCACAAGTACACGGCCTGGGCGCGTATGCGGACGTGATGAGCTATTTTGCAGCGGGGGAACGGTATCTGAACCGGGTCTGGTCGGCATCGGCGGACGGGTATGTCGATGAAGTGAATATTTATTTAGATAAGGCACACACACAATTTGTCGAGGTTCTTCAGAAGGTTCGTCAGTTGACCCCGCCCCTCGGCCAGCCCTTCAGAAGGGCGGGCCTCGGAGGGGCTGGGTTGACCGAATAAATTATGCCCGTCAAATTGCCAAGTTGCCCTTAACTTTTCATTTTTCCCCGGGCTGTGCGATACAGCCAGTATCCAATCCCCACCAATAAAATCACTCCAGGCCATGTTCCCAGCGGCTGCTTCAAAACAGCCAGAACTTTCGGATTTCCGCTAAGCACAATGGGTATCGCCAAGAAGATACCTATCAAAGCTTCTCCGGTAATCAATCCCGATGCAAACAGCAGCCCATGCCGACCGGACATTTCCACCACGTCTTTAGCCGTGTCCTTTCTTTTGTGATACCCTCTGATAACTTGATGAATTACGCCTCCCGCAAAAATGGGCACCGACAACTCGAAAGGCAGGTAAAACCCTATCGCCACCGCCAGGACCGGCGTGCGAAAAGAACTACCTTTTTTCTGCAGATACTGATCCAATGCTATGACGCCAACCGCTACTGCCATCCCCACGAAGACATAATTCCACGGTAATCCTCCTTCAAACACGCCCCTTGCAACCGAAGCCATCAAATTCGCCTGCGGTGCCGCCAGTGCATTCTCAGTCTCAGACGCGTGTCCCTCGAACCCGTACGCCTTCAGCAGCAGCATCAGTACCGGCGCCATCACCAGCGCCGCCGAGACCGTACCGACCATTTGCATTACCTGCTGCTTCCATGGGGTGGCGTGCACGATGTAGCCGGCCTTGAGGTCCTGCATGTTGTCTCCCGCTATTGCCGCTGCACAGCAGACCACTCCGCCAATAATAATGGCTGCAGGAGGTCCATTCTCTGCCCCCTTGCCCATCAGCAGCAAAAGCAAAAGTGCCGAAACCAGTACCGTGGCTATTGTTACACCGGATATCGGATTATTCGAGGAGCCCACGAGCCCGGCCATGTAACCGGCGACCGCTGAAAACAGAAACCCGGTCGCCAGCATCGTTACGGCCATCGGCAGCGAAACGGTTACCTGCCGGACAAATATCTGATAGACTATAAACAAGGGCACAACCGAGCCGACCATCAGAACCAGAATCCATTTCATTGGAATATCTTTTTCCGTTCTGGCAATTGTAACGGTTTCTCCTGTCACTCTGCGATAGGCTTTTAGCCCGCTGCTGATACCACTGAAGATAGACTTTCTAAGATTGATAATGGTCCACAATCCGCCTACGAGCATGCCCCCTACCCCGATGTACCGCGTTTGCGCCGACCATATCTGATGTGCCCAATCCACCGCCGACAGTGCTTCTCCATCTACCACGGGCCAGCTCTGTCCGGCTGCGCAAATCGGTATTGCAATAAGCCAGTTACAAAGCCCACCGAGAAAAATCAGCACCGCGATATTCAATCCCACAATGTAGCCCACGGAAAGCAGGGCCGGACTCAGGTTTGAACCAAAGTATGCTACCGTTCCCCCAATCCCCCGTGCCACTTCAATTACCTCTGTCCAGATTCTCAGGCCCGCCGCCCCGAATTTGAACAGTCCGCCTACAACAGCCGCCTGCGCGATGTATTTTACATCAGAACCGCCCCGCTCACCTGATTTCAAAACCTCTGCCGTCGCTATGCCTTCCGGAAACTTAAGCTTGCCTTCCACAATCAAGGCCCGCCGCAGCGGTATGGTAAACAGCACGCCTAAAAGCCCTCCAAACCCGGCTATTACCGTCACCCATATAAAA
>JAUXAH010000308.1 GCA_030614945.1 Phycisphaerae bacterium | reverse complement strand
CGAAACGCCGTTAACTTCCGCCGCCGCCTGGCGAAAAGCGTTCCCCATAGGGTCCGGATATCGCCGAAGCTGCTCCGCATTTATTTTTGCCAGCACTTTTAATACCTTCGGCGATGGCGGATACGGATTTTCATTGGTATTCAGCTTCACCACATCCGTTTCAGATGGCTGAAACCCCGGCTCATAACCTTTCGCCTTTTCAATATTTTTCCGAAAGTAAGCCATTCCTTATTCCAATAATGTCATTGCGAGGCCTGCAAAGCAGGCCGTGGCAATCTCTATTTAGCCCCGCGTTTTACGCGGGGTTATTTTTCTCTTAGATTATAAGGATATTCCCACAGAAGCGAAAGACCGATTTTGCGATATTTGCAAGACGATAACTAACCTGCAAATTTGACAGGATTTTGAGGATGACTACCCCTTTGAAGATTTAGCCGACATTAGAGTTGTAGATTTAGCTATCACAGAATTTTTGGCACGGCATCCGAATTGCGGGTATGCCTTTTCCTAACAACGACTAACCCTCAAAGCGAATTTCATAGGCGGAATTTGAACCTTCAAAGCAGTATTTTGATATATGGTCAAGGCACTGTTCGATCTCCTTCAGCTCTACCGACGTGCCAGCAGTATAGGGATTGACACTTATCGAAGCGAGATAACGACAAATTTGGATGTATCCGTCGGCGATGTCTATCAGGTCGGCTATGAACTTGGGAACTGTTGGAAACTCAGAAGGTTCAATAAGATGATTGTGTCGCAGAGTCTTTGTTGGACGGTCAACGCAGTGACCATGCGCAAATGCGTTTCTCCAGGTAGTTAACCGCTTTAGCGCTGAATATGGCCTCTTCGATTTTATGCCCCGATGACCCAATATGGCCGAAGCCATCTGGAGTTTCTCAAGAGGCGAGAGCCTCTCAAGCGGTTCAACAATATCTTTGTCCAAATTATAGACACAAAACATATTCAAACGGTCTTCGGCCGCAATAGCTGACATGAGCATTGAAACTTCAGCTTTCAGCGATATCTTGTGCTCAAGCTCCCAGAGGTCGTTGCAAATCTCACCAAACTTAGGATCATCATCGTTTGGTTCTGGGTTTCGGGAAAAGTAATCTTGGAGCAGTGTGTCGGTCTTATCATTCAATGGAACAAGCTCTTTCAGGAGACCACATAGGTCTTCAAGAGACGAAATAATGTGAAAGACCATCCCGCTACTTCTCCAATAAGGAGGTGGCATCTTGAGGCGATCCTCTGGTAATTGACCAACATTATCGATTTTCATTTCCACATATTCCCCGTGTTGAAAAATTTCGACAATGCGATACGAGATACGAATTATTTTTGGCAGTAGTCTATAAGGCGGGCGATTTCGCTGCGAAGGTCCCTGCGGTGGACAATCATATCCACAAAGCCGTGCTCCAGCATAAATTCGGCTGTCTGAAAACCTTCCGGTAACTCCACCTTTATTGTCTCAGCAATCGTGCGAGGCCCAGCAAAACCAATCAACGCTCCCGGCTCAGCTATTAAACAATCGCCCAACATTGCAAAGCTGGCCGTAACCCCCCCCGTGGTCGGGTCCGTCAAAACTGAAATGAAAAGTCCCCCGGCCTCGTCATATTTCGCTAACGCCGCAGAGGTTTTGGCCATCTGACCCAGCGACACCACGCCCTCGTGCATCCTCGCTCCGCCCGAGCAGCTAACCACTACCAGGGGCAGTTTCTCGGCCATCGCCTTATCAACAGCCGCACACAGTTTCTCCCCGACGACAAAACCCATAGAGCCCATCAGGAAGTTCGGCTCCATCGCCGCTAAGATAACCGGCCTGCCCTTGATGAAGGCCTTGCCGATTCGCATAGCCTCCTTGACACCGCATTTTTTCTCATCGGTTTTCAAACGCTGCTTATAAGTGGTGTCCCTGTACTTAAAACCCAGCGGGTCATAGGTCGTCAAATCACCTAACATCTCTTGAAAAGAACCCTCATCGACCAGATACTTAATTCGGGTCGCTGCCTCAATGCGAAAATGATGGTTACATTCCGGACAGACATTAAGATTTCGCTCAACGGCGCTTTTATAGAGCATATGCTCGCAGCCCGGACATCGCGTCCACAGCCCTTCGGGCATCTCTTTGCGCGGCTTCAATGAGAAACCATTCCATTTGGATTTCGCTTCTTTGGCCATAGCTATAACGTCCCGCTATTGTCATTGCGAGCGAAGCGAAGCAATCTCAACTTATCGGAAGTCCGAGATTGCTTCGTCGCTTCCGCTCCTCGCAATGACAATTCGTCAAATCAAAAGTCACAGAGCACTAATATCTTACCAGAATTTCACAGATATGGCTACAAAAATTACCACCCCATTAGCAATTTTGAGGGTAACGGTTCACGGGAGCAAAACGGTGTTTTTGTGTCATTGCAAGGCTTTCAAGCCGAAGCAATCTCCACTTTTCGCAGTCCGGCACGACGACTTGCCGGACCACGCTCGGCTCTGCCTCGCTCGCAATGACAGTGTGCGTGTTAGAGCGTTTAAGCTAAGGGGTTAAAATGCAATTCGCCGGGTATGCTGCCGGCCCACTTCAAAGAGGAGGGCTGACAACACGCCCGGCGAATATCAAAAATTCGCTGCTGTTACCTGCAGAGGTATTTTACCTGTTTAACCAACATGGACAGCAGCGCAGCTCAGAAGCTCTTCAAGCCGTTGGGTGGGAGCATCCAATCCGCCGATAATTGTGTAAACCCTTATAGAATTCTTGTTGTCTTCGTAGATACCTCGATGGATGGTCGCCTTGCCCGTTATCTCTGACAAAACGTCAAAGGCGTAGTTGATATTGTCCTGCAGTCCTCTGGCCTCTGCCATTAACTTTTTGCCGCCGACAACTATGCACCCGGCCACCTTGGCAGTGGATAAATTGAACCCACTGGCCAGCAATGTTTTCTCCAGGTTGTTTTTCACCGCCTGGGATATCGCGAACCTGTCGTTAAATTTATTTACTCTCGTCAGGCCCATTATCGCGCAACTGCCCGCCTCCATAATGCTGTGATAATCCACAGGGTCAAAAGAGGTGTACCGACTGCTCAGCGCACTGACCCTGTTGAAGATG
>JAUXAH010000002.1 GCA_030614945.1 Phycisphaerae bacterium | reverse complement strand
CCTGCCACGAATACACCCGGCACGTTCGTTCGAAGATATGCGCAGTCGCACTTGATGAATCCCCTGTCGGTCAGCTCCACAAAATCCTTCAAGAAGCCAGTATTCGGCACCATACCAATAAATATAAATACCCCATCGCAGAGACAATCTTCTTCCTGACCGGTCTTAACGTTTTTTAATCTGACCGATTGGACTTTGCCTTCGCCCTCTATGGCGGCTGCTACGGTGCTATATTTGATAATCAGATTTGAATTCGGCTCGCTAACTTTATTCAGAAGCTCCTCGACCAGAACTCTGGCTGCTCTAAATTCGTCCCTGCGGTGTATTATTGTTACCTTATCGGCGAATTTGGCCAGATGCAGAGTTTCTTCCACTGCGGTATTGCCTCCGCCGACGGCGACGACCTGCTTACCCTTGAAGAACGGTGCATCGCACGTCCCGCAGTAGCTGACGCCTGCACCGCGGAATTTCTCCTCGCCGGGGATGCCAAGGTTGCGATAGCCGCTACCCGGTGCCAGAATGACAGCTCTTGCGGAGAATTTATCCCTGTCACAGTAAACAACGATGCTGCCATCTTTTAGTTTCTCCAGACTGGTAACTTCGCAGCCGGTCTTTATCTCAGCGCCAAAGCTCTCAACCTGCTTTTGCATCCGCTCAATCAGGCCTGGGCCGTCGATTTGTTCAATACCGGGATAGTTTTCTATTCTGTCTGTGTTAATGATCTGCCCGCCGGGCATGAATTTCTCAAGCATTAACGTTTTTAGTCTGTCGCGCGAGGTATAAAGAGCTGCTCCAAGGCCGGCCGGGCCGGCGCCTATAATAATAACATCATACATTACATCGTGCATCTTAAAATCACTCGCTATTTTCTTCCAAGTGCGGCTCTATTTTTTTCTTAATATCAGACTCATAACCTGGTGTAACGCCAATAATTTGGTCTATCACCTGGCCGTCCTTGAAAATATTCAAGGTGGGTATACTCATAATCCCGTATTCGGTAGCCGTCCGGCGTCCATCGTCAACATTGAGCTTGCACACCTTCAATCTTCCCCTGTACCGCTGAGATATTTTCTCAAGCACCGGGGCGGCCATATGGCAGGGTCCGCACCAGGGGGCCCAGAAATCCACCAGCACAGGGATTTGCGATTTGAGAACCTGACTTTCAAAATCCTCGTCACCGACATCAATTGGCTTTCCTTCTTCCATCTTTGCGCTCCTTGCATTTAGTCGTTAGCATTTGGCGTATCAGCTACCATCTATTCACTACTATCAAGCTGGATGTTCGTTGTCTAATTAACTTCAAATTGGCATATTTTGTCAATTATGTTTTTTCTTCCGTTTCGCCCTGGATTTGGTCGAGGTGTAGGCCGAATCGGTCGAGCTTCTTCTGGCCGTCTTCGTATTTGCTGTAAGCATTTCGCAAATGGGTGCCGAGTATATCCCAATTAGAAAGAAATTCCACGAAAGAGGCATTTAGCTTTTTCAAATTCTGTCGGATTTCGGCAGCCTGCTTTTCTATCTGCATGCCGTGCAGGCCCATTACCACCGTCATCAGATATGCGTATAAAAGATTCGGCGATACAGGTATTACCTTTTTATCGAGTGAATATTGCAAAATATCCTGTGTCTCGCCGGCATATTTGACAATCGTTTCGTAATAGATGTTCTCGGCGGGTATAAACAACAGAGCAAAATCCAATGTGCCCTCAGCGGGTCTGATGTAATCGGAGGCAATCTTGTCAATATGAGCGGTTACATCCTTGTGGAACTGTTTGCGAAGTTTCGTTTTTTCTTCATCGGTTTCCGCCTTTACGACTTTCTCAAAGCTCGGCAAAGGAAACTTGGCATCGATGGGGACTGAGAATTCAGCCATTTGTATCAATGCATCGACCATTTTACCGTCTTTGAAAGTATATTGTATTTCGTAGCTGTCTTTAGGCAGGATATTTTCCAGCAGATTTTTCAGTGACCATTCGCCCATTTGTCCTCTCAGTTTGGGCGAGCTTAAAATATCCTGAAGCCGTCTGACCTCGTTTCCGACCTGGAGCATTTGCTTGTTGGTACCCTGCAGTTCACCAATTTGTCTGTTCAGCCGGCTGAGTACCTCCCTGCTGGATTGGAGGCTCTGAGTGAGGGTGTTCTGGCCTGCCTGCAGAGACTTTTGCAAATTTTCGGAAGTTTTATCCTGGGCGGCTTTCAGTGCTTCAAGCTGCTGCTGGAGAAGACTGATACCGGTGGCCTGGCCGGCAATTTCCCTTCTGTTGGCAAAGCTGGCGCTGATGAGCCAAACTAAAAGGCCCAGGACAACTAAAATCAAAACAACGCCTATCACAGTCAAAATCGATTCCATCTTTTTGTCCTCCAAAAAACCGCTCTGATTATAAATTTTCTTTAGCTCCGCGTCAAAGCAGTTGCTATTTATCAGCGTATTTTTTATCATAAAGGTCTTAATCTTATGGCAAATTATCATCTTGTAATCCTGAAGAAGCCGTACTTAGATGCGATTTTAGGCGGTCAAAAACGCATCGAATCGCGTTTTAGCAAGACAAGACGCTATGCTTTCGGGCAGGTCTGTGGCAGCGATAAATTATTTTTGAAGGTAAGCTCCGGGCCGGTCTGTGCGATGGCAACTGCAGCGGCGGTTAAAAATTTTGAAAACTTAACGCCAAGACAAATAATCGAAATAAAACAGCGATACAACGACTATATCAGAGGCAGTGACGAATACTGGCGGAGTAAAATGAATTGCAAGTTTGGCTTTTTGGTCTGGCTCAAGGACGTAAAACCGCTCGAACCTGTGCGAATCCACAAAAAGGATTGGCGGGCGTGGGTAATTCTAACAGAGAAAGAAAACTTCGGCCTGCTGAAAATGAGAGCTGTAAAAAAGCCCTGAAATCAAGCTTTCCGCATATTTTTGATGATTTCTCTTGGGAAGTGCAATAAATTTGCCCTCTGAATTCGTCTATATCTCTACTAATCCGGTATGGCAGAACAACAATAAAGCGTAATTTGGAAAGGAGCAGAAATGTTGAAGAAGATTATGTTGGTTATTGCAACAGTGGTTCTATTGGTGGGGGTCGGAGGCGCAGGCAGGTCAAACCAGGGTAGGATACCCTGGAAAGACCCTGCGCCGATAGCAAGTACCGAGGCAGAGCAGAAGATTTTAGATGTACTTGCGAATATGTATCTGAACCAGCGCAGAGGGATGATGAACGTCCAGCCGGAAGACGGGAGGGTATTGCGCCTCTTGACAGAAGCAATCGGCGCCAAACACGTCGTCGAGATTGGAACCAGCAACGGATACTCAGGTATCTGGTTTTGCCTTGCGCTGCGGACGACAGGGGGCAAGCTGACCACCCATGAATTCGACGCCCGGCGGGCCTCGCTGGCCCGTGAGAACTTCAAACGGGCCGGTGCCAGCCATATTGTCACGCTTGTCGAGGGCGACGCCCACAAGACAGTCACGAGGATCAAAGAGCCCATCGACATTCTTTTTCTTGACGCGGACAAGGCCGGCTATATCGACTACCTCAATAAGCTCCTTCCACTGGTGCGGCCAGGCGGACTGATTCTGGCCCATAACACGACCAACGTGAGAAGAGGTATGGAGGGCTACATCAAGGCCGTCACAACCAACCCAAAGCTCGAAACGAAATTCATACACAAGCATGACCAGGGCATCGGCGTGACACTCAAGAAACGTTGACGAACGCACATAGAAACCGACGCGAGAACCTGAGAACTTTATGCGCGTGCAGAGAGGCCAAGGCGACCGGCGTCTTGAGGAACCAGAGTTGCGGCTCACAGCGGCACGAGGCAGGCAACTTTTGTAAAATGCCATTTTAAGGAAGACCGAAATAGAGGAAGTTAGAAACAGAGAATTTCGCCGGGTCTTAGGGCCATGGAGCACAAGCGCTCTGATCACCGGCTCGATGATCGGCACGGGGATTTTCTTTTTTGTCTCCGAGGTGGCTGTTCGCCTGCCGAGTCGCGCCGCGATCTTGACCGCGTGGACCGTCGGGGCGGCCGTGGCCTCGTGCGGCGCCCTTTGCCTGGCCGAACTGGCCGCCGCCTACCCGGAGACTGGAGGTATATACGTTTTTCTTCGCCGCGCCTATGGGCCGCTTGTGGGCTTCCTCTATTCGTGGGCTAAGTTTCTGATTATGCGGGTCGGCACTTTTGCAATTCTGTCCGTAGCCTTTGCTAAATTCTGTGCCGATTTCCTGGGCCTGAGGTCCGGAACTCCGGCGTGGGTTGAAAAGGCCATAGCTATCGGCGCCATCGCTGTTTTAACCGCGGTTAATATTGTCGGCGTTCGCGCCGGCGCGATGGTCCAGAACATCCTTACGGCAACCAAGGTCTTCTGCCTTGTGGCCATTGTCGGGGTCGGCGCGGCGTTCGCTATGGGGCTACTCGAATCGCATACGGTCGCCATTGAGCCAGCCGAGCACCGCGACGGCTCGTTACTTTTGCTGTTCGGTGCGGCGTTGATTCCGATTATGTGGACCTTCGGAGGCTGGGACGAATCGCCTTTCGTGGCCGAAGAGGTCCGCAATCCCGAGAGAAACCTGCCGCTTTCGATTCTGGGGGGCCTATGGACAGTCGCGTTGCTTTTTGTGATGGTCAACGCGGCCTATCTGGCCATCCTTTCGACCTCAGAGATGGCCGGTTCCGGCGGAGTGACCGCCACAGCGGCCATGGAGCGGGCTCTTGGCCCGGGGGGCCGCAAAATCCTCAGTCTCGCTCTGATGATGTCCACGTTCGGCGCGGCGAACGGCTTCGCACTCACGGGCGGGCGGATCGCTTATGCTACCGGGCGCGACCAGGCGTTTTTCCGCTGGTTCGCCCATACACACCCGCGGACCAAAACCCCGGTACGCAGCCTAGCGGTCCAAGGTGCGCTGACGACTGCGGCAATCCTGGCTTTTAAGGACCCGTTCCAACTGCTTCTTTACACGGGCCTTGCCTACTGGGGGTTTGCCGGGTTGATGGCCGCGGCGGTTGTGGTGCTCCGGCTGCGCGATCCGCGGCGGGAACGGCCATTTCGCGTGTGGGGCTACCCTGCCACGCCGATTCTTTTTGTCGCGGCCTCGGTGGGCATGGCCGTCTCGGTGGTCGTCGCCGATACGCGCAACGCCCTTGTGACAATTGGCATCCTTGCGGCGGGTGCAGGCGGTTACGCGATTCAGACTCTCGCGTTTCGCAAGCGACTTTGAAGCGCTGCGCGGTCCAGCCAGACCGGTGATTCCAGCAGAGAAAGAAGACTTCGGCGTGCTGAAAATGGGCGCTGTAAAAAAAGCCCGATAAATGAGCATTTTTTCATATCTTTTGCGAATTTTTCTCAAAACTGCAATAATATGCTATCCGAATCCGTCTGTATCTTTGGAAATCCGGCGCATCAGACCGGAAAGAAACCATAATTTGGAAAGGAGCAAGAAATGTCAAAGAAGATTATGTTGGGTATTGTGGCGGTGATTCTGCTTGTGGGAGTTGAAAATCTCATCGCCCAGGAAGAAAAAGGCTGCCCCATAGCAGAGCAAAAACAAAAAGGCCAGGTGGAACAGCTTCGCAGACAAAGAGCTCTCGAAAAACCTGGTCGCGGGCGTGTTGAGGGTATGCAGCAGAGGCGCTGGCCAAGGGCAGTTAGAGAAGTCGAGCCTGAGCGCGTGAGGGCTTTGCAGCAGAAAGCTCAGCGTCCCAGGCAAGATCGGCTTATACAAGATGGGGCCGGAAGATTGTTAGACGAACTTACAAAGGCCTATCGGGAAAACGACAGGGAAAAGATGGGGCAATTAATCAGGAAGATGAATCAACTCAGGCAAAAAATGCAAAAAGCAAGAGTTGCTCTTGGCGAACGCATGCGAGATTTCCGCGGCAGACCTGAAGCAGCACGGCCTAGCGCAAAGAAAGAACGGCCTGAAAGACGTAAAGCGGCACCCAAAGATACGGACAGGCCGGGGCCACCGATGCTACGCAGAGGCATGGGCAGACGCGGCCAAGGCATGCAAGGCAAAGGTATGAGCAGATGGGGCCGAGGTTACCAGCGCGGAGGTATAGGCGGATGGGGCCAAGGCTTCCAAGGCAGAGGCATGAGAGGATTGGGCCGAGGTCTCCAAGGTAGAGGTAGAGGTATGGGCGGATGGGGCCGAGGTTACCAGCGCGGAGGTATAGGCGGATGGGGCCAAGGCTTCCAAGGTAGAGGCATGAGAGGATTGGGCCGAGGTCTCCAGGGTAGAGGTAGAGGTATGGGCGGATGGGGCCGAGGTGTTCCGGGGCCATGGTGTCCATGGTGGAGTGCTCCGGGGCCGGAGAGGGATTAGGCCAGGACGAGATTTTAACCGGCAGTTGAGGCCACGCCAAAAATAGTTGGAACGCTGTTTAGTAAGTAACAGTCCTCCATAAAATGACCGGATGTGCATCTGATGGATGCACATCCGGTTTTTATATGGAAACGAAACTTCAGACAGCAACCTATCGCACGCGTTTATTATGTGGCGTTGCTACCGCCAATTGCCGGGGTAGTAGATGGATTCGGGCTGAATGCTGAACTTTCTGTACAGCGCTTCTACGAGTGCCTCTATGCTTTTTATCTGAAAGTCGGTTGGGTAGGTGGTTTTGCCGTCAGCTATAACGCAGATGCGGATGGTCTGACCGTTGCCATACCAGGTTCGGCCTGGGATGCTTGACCACTGTCTTTGCCATTTTTCGGTCGTTTGTATTTGGCCGTTGTCGCCGCCGAGGCCGTTGCAGATAACAAAGTGGCAGTTGATATCCTCGGGACCGGCCAAGCCGCTCAACGAGGCCAACTGTTCAATGTTGCCGGCTTTGGTGCCACTATAATAAATTTCGATGCAGCGCCAGCGTTCGGGGGACTGAGCAGCTCGAGAGCGAATGGCTTCCTCGACAGGACCAAGCTCACTAAAGACGGCAAGAGAAAACAGGCCTGCAGAGGGAGGATTATTGCCCAAGGCCATTAAGACCATTGCCCCGGTTGTCATTGAAACCAGCAGTGCTGCCAAAACTTTCGCCACCCTTGGCTGATTTGACATAGTCCCATCCTTGAGGGTTCCCGTCTTGCGACGTATTGCAAAACGGTGTTCCTGAAAAACAACTCGAAAAATCCGCAGATGATTGCCCGAAGAGATTATAATTGCCTTATACAACAAACATCGGCACCGACCAACAGATTACTCCAAATTTTGCCAAAAATTTTGTAATTTATTTTTGTGACACTGACTCTGGTGACTAAATTCATTAGTTTAAGAGGCCCTTCGGAGAAACCATTCCAAAGTAAAAACTTCAACCAGCCGACAGATAAATCAATTACAAATTACCGAAATGCTGTGAAGAAGTGTGTGCAGACGCTCAAAAGCCGGTCGATTCGCGCTGTTGGGCGGAGGCGAATTATTTTCATGCCATCCCACTTTAGGCTTTAGCAAAACGAAAAATGAACTATCCTATAAGGATCGGCTTAAATATCTTGATTTATGGGACTACAATCCGTATATTCCCTTTGCGAAATTAAGTGCTGAACATTAGACATTTTTCTGACGACATAGAAATGATGGTTTTCAATATTGCCGGTGCGTAGTGGCGGTTCGCCCAGCCCCTCGGAGGGGCGGGGTTCGCGAACCGCCCCTACTAAAAGAGAGGTACGAAAATGGCATCAGGACTCCGTCGGGCTCCCAAATGCGATAAAAGGCGTTCGGGAACCCGTCCATTATCTTCCGAGGAGATTGCCAAGCTGACTGTGCAGGGCTGCAGTTGTGCTGATTGGTCAAAGGTTCAGGTGGCCGAGGGTTTCGACGCTGGGAGAGTAAAATCGACACACTTCTCCGGCAACATCAAGTTAGGTGTGTTTGAAAAGCGAGTGTCCTTTTTCGGCGGCGTTACGAAGCCAACGGGAATCAGCAACGCAACAATCCACAACTGCACAATCGGCAATAATGTATATATTGACCAAATCAGAAATTATATTGCCAACTACATAATAGAAGATGACGTCCTAATCGAAAATATTGATTTGCTTGCGGTTGAAGGCGAAAGTTCATTTGGTAACGGCACGGAAGTGGCTGTTGTTAATGAGGCCGGTGGCAGAGAAATACCCATTTACGACCATTTATCCGCTCATACCGCTTATATAATAGCATTTTATCGTCACAGGCCGAAAGTAATTGAAAACCTGCAAAAAATGATAGCGACCTACACCAGGTCTGTAACCTCACCAATGGGAGTATTGGGGGCAGATGCAAAACTTATCAACTGCCGAATTATCAAAAACATCAAAGTAGGTCCCTCAAGCGTGATTGAGGGTGCTAACAGATTGGAAAACGGCTCAATCAATAGCTGTCCGGAAGACCCTATTTATATTGGTCCGATTGTTCCTACGGATATACAGCCGCTACCACACGGCCGTTAGGCCGGGCGGCGGCAACGCTTCGATGTCACCCGTGGTTTGTGTTGCGGTTGTTCGTGGGGATGTATAGCCGCTACCGCACGGCCGATAGGCCGGGCGGCGGCTTACCCTGGGCCGGTTGTGGGCCGGTCGTCCTCGATTTTGTTATACACGGGTGGTTGTATAATTTTTGTGGTGTAATTGGTTGTGGGCCGGTGTCCCTTTCACCTTTGGCTGTTTGTGTGCCGGTGTCTCTTTCACCTTTGGCCGTTTGTGGGCCGGCTTTGTTTTTTTCCCTGGCCGTAATTGAGCCGGACGTTTTTTATCTCGAGGCCGTAATTGAGCCGGCTTTGTTTTTTTCCCTGGCCGTAATTGAGCCGGCTTTGTTTTTTCCCCTGGCCGTAATTGAGCCGACTTTGTTTTTTTTCCTGGCCGTATGTTGGCCGGCTCCTAGCCGTATGTTGGCCGGCTCCTGGCCGTATGTTGGCCGGTTCCTGGTCGTATGTTGGCCGGCTCTGGGCCGTTTGTTGGCCGGCTCTGGGCCGTGCGGTGTGGTATATGATTTTAAGTAATATACTTTAATTTGTGTTTTGATTTGATTTTGTTATTTTTTACGTGGTTTTGGCGTTGTACTTTATCGGAAATTTCGAGTCGAATTTTCCGGGAGTTTGTCGGGAAAATACCTCGATGTTGTTTTTTTTGCCCTGGGGCGGATCCGAGGACCGCGTATAGCCGCGTTTGCGATAGAAGTCAGCCGGATTACCGGCTGACTGGTCCATCTTGGATCTAATTGTTTCGGGGTCCATCAGCTCGAGCATTTCGGATCCGATTCCCTCGTTGCGGAATGTCCCTGCAACAAGCAGGTGAATGAGTACTCCCTTGTGTGTTTTGACTGCCCAGCCGATTATATCGTTTTCGAGCAGTGCGAGGAGCGTTATGTACCTGGTGACATATTTGGGGTGACGTCCCGCCGGCACGAAGTAATCGTGTGCGGACCCGGGTATCTTTGCTGGGATTCCCTGACCTTTCAGCCAAAAGTCCACGAACGAAACGATTGCCGGTATGTCGGATTCGTTGGCTATGCGGAATTTGATTTCCGGATCCATGAGAGTATTGTATCATATTTGCAAATGGCTCGCAACTATAAAATTCGGTGTCGGGAGATAGCGGCTTACGCGTTGAAAGTCGGTTGGATCAAGAAACCGGAGAAATGCGAGGAGTGTGGGAATCGGGGACCACTCGTCAAACATCATGACCGGTACGATGAGCCGTTAAAAGTCCGATGGCTCTGCACGCATTGTCACGCTAAGCTTGAGGGGGCGAAGCGTCTTCGGTCTCGTCTAGTTTTGTGACCGTTGCGGGTTCGTCAGGGATACGAGACCAGTTACCAGTCACCCTGTCTTTTACCATATTGCCTCGGGTATGTGGCTTGACCGTTGGGTTCTTCGGATCAGTTTTTTTTGTTCTTGATTTACCCATTTTTGGCGTTTCCTTTCAGCGTGTTTATGAGTGTTCGCTTGCGAACGTTGTCGATGACGGCACCTAGTCCTAAAATGTTACCGATTACGATCGCAACGGCTGCGGGGTTGACGTTACCGCCCTGTATGAAATTAATCGCTGCGTTGAACAGGGTACTCTTGACCTGGTCCTGCCTGTCGAGGTCGGCAAACTTGAGCTCAGCCTGTGCGATGAACGTATCTACCTCGATCTCGAGCTGTCCTCTGTTGACGAAGTCTGGTGCGTAAAGGATGGATGTCACCTGCGATTCGCAACCGTAAGTCCAGATGAGGACAGCTAGCGCTAGTATGCTACTAATAAACATGCCTTGATTGTGTCTCACAAAAGACCATATTTTTTTCATTTGACAAATCCTTTCAGATGTGCGTTACTTCAACGGGCCCAGTGAATCGTAACCCTGCAGACTTGGAGGTAACGCTAAAATGTGGTATGGAGATAGAAGCGAAAGGCACTGTCGTTGGTGTGGAAAGGCGTATCGTGCAAGCAGACCGATAGGTAGAGATGGATTCCATAGTAAGGCCTGCAAGCAAGCTCACTATCGAGCCTACAAACGCTACGTTACTCAAAAGACAGGTCCTCGCTGAGAGCTGGTAGACGCCCTGGATTTGCAGTAACGCTGATTTTTTCATGGTGATAGGTGCCTTTCTACCCATAGGTTTAAAAGTTTTTCGATTTTAACGAGGAGACGTAGACAGGCTTTAGGTTTACCCTGGTCCAAAAGGTCGGCAGCCTGGTCCATCAACTCAGCAATTTTTTTAGTGTCGATTCTCATGATTCCGTCCGGTTAAGGCTTAAAGTCAATCGGCGGCTCTTTCGGATCTAAGCCGGCAGCCGCCCTGAAAATATTGTAGCTAACCGTTCGCAAGTCACCACCGAAGTTCTTAGCGATGGAAAATGCTTTCCGTTGACGGTCCTGAGCGCTCGAGCGTTGGTGCACCCGCCTTGGTTTGGCGATGATGTGGCTACCATCGGAGTCACGCTTAAAGGTGACGCCGCCGCATGAGCCGGTTATGGATTCGATACCGATGCTCTTTTTGATTAGTGCCATTAAGGCATCTCCGTCATCCAGTCGTATGGTTCGAGCGTTGTAAGGTGATTGTTAATCTTAGTGAAAAATTGTTCCCACGTGCGAGGCGGCAGCCCGGCACGTGCACGGAGCTCATTGAGTTCGTTGAATAGGATCCTACCAAACGATTCGAGCAGTAACGGTCCGAATTTTTGCATGAGCTTGTCTCTCTGAGCCATTATAACCACCAGCCCCTAACAGAAATACCTATAAGCGTCCATACCGCACCGGTTGCAAGGTAATTGATTTTTCTGTCGTTGTCAAGAGGAACCATTATATCGCCTTCGATCTCAACGTTTGCTACCTGGATTCTGAGGCGTGCTATGTTCCAAAAACCAGTGTGTCCTTTTTTTCTAAAGATGATTGCACGTGCGATAGAGTCATCTTTAATTTGAACTCGCAGCTGAACGGCGGTTGTACCAGCCGGCACGATAGCAGATAAGTCGAGGTCATGCCAGTAGTTGTCTTTGGTTAGATCAGCATGGGTGAAATCCCAGGCACCTACGTCTCCCCGATCAACGAAGCTGGTCGTTAGATAGCCGAGAGCGGCCACGGCCTCGAGGACGATATCGATCAGCCACTGCATTTTTGGTACCTAAAGCTTTTGGATATAGCAAACGGCGTAGTAAGCAATTCCGGCGTTTGTTGCAACGTTTGTCGTTGCGGTGTCACCCGGGTTGTAGGTGCTACCGGCCCCAACGACAAACTTATCGCGGAGGTCGATTGTCCCTGCGGTACCGTCGCAGAGGTGCCAACCGGATGGGATACTGGCAACACTCCCGTGCCACAGCATGATCATTCCTGGCATCATATTTTTTACTCTATATGGTGGATCAACCATAAGTCAAACAAAACTTTTAAAAACCCCAGCATTCGAACATGAGGTCATCTAGTCCATCGTAAAGTTTCGCCCAGGGGAATCCGACCATTCCTCCCCATGTCTCGCCGCCTGGGTATGCACCGGTGGTTATATGGACCCTGATACCGATTGACGTAGCCGGCAGATTTGCAAACATATCGAGTACAACGGCGTATTTTGTACCCATCAGTAAATTACAGCCTTGAGGGAAAACGATCTCTCGCCATTGTGCGGTCGCTGGGAAGACCGGCAAGTCGCTGGTATCCAGAGAAGCTAGCGCTAGATAGTTCCCAGAGGGCCCACCGTCCACGCCGGTGGATTGAATACCGACTTTGACCGTACCCGGGTTGGGGGCCATATTGTTTGCTCTTAGTTTGAGCTTGACACTGGTCAGAGTATAGGACTCGGCGGCGGTGAAAACCTGGGCGTCTCCGCCCTCACCAAAGCACCAGTAATCGTTGTTCTCACCAGTGTTATAAAAATCTTTCAGTTCTGGGTCAGTCAGCCTCGGCCACGATTTCCTGCGGGTCCTCGTGGCCTACGGGTCCGCCTCTATTGTTCTCGGGTCCAGATGCCAGAGCTCCGACAGTCTACCGGTTCCTGTAATGACCCGGGCCTGAAACCAAACTTTCTGGTTGAGGGCGAACGCAAATCCTGCGGGCTCGGTTGCAGTACCCAGGGGACCCTCAGTGGTGTCGATGTAGCCGATGTATCGCCAGGGTGTTGCGAATTGGTTGCGGCTTGCGAGCTGCGGTTGTCCCTGGTAGATCAGGATCCCATACTTTCCGTCACCGTCGGGCCACCAGCCAGCGACGTCGCAAGTAAAGGTGAACGTCTGGGCTGCGATGTTTTCCTCGGTGCACTGTAGAATCGTGTCTTTTTCCGGCAGTGATAGGATTGTCGGAGCGGCGTCAAAGGGTGCGGTGGTGATTTTTCGATAGGCGGCGTTGGTGCGAATGAAGTGGTTGAAGCCAGTCAGGTGAATGGTCTCACCGAGCCGATTTTTCATTGCGACTGCGGCGGCGTAGACATCCCAGAGTCCGCGTTGAGTGGCGTTCAGGTTGTTGTGCCAGTATTCAGCAAGGTAGCTGACGACTGCCCTGGAGAATTCCTGACGTTCGCTGTTTGGGTTGACGGGTTTGGTCCGGGGACGCACGTAGTTCCCGAATCGGTTTCTGGCGAAAACGTTTCCGGCTATCGATCCGGAAAGCTGTACGACTCCGCCTCCATACTTTACAAGTGCCATAATAAAACCTCCAAAATGCGTCCGGCCGGTAGGGGTTGTGACCGACCGGACTATGCGCTGAACAGGGAGGAAACCGGCGTTCCTCCTCTCTCTCCACGCGCATCGTACGAAGTTTTTTGAGTGGAGTCAAGAAAAAAGGGTGAATTCTGAAAAAAAAGTTATTGAGGATGGACCAGGCTGCGTTGAACCCCGCCCCTGGTAGTTGTAGGGGCGGGGTGAACGGATCGGATTGGTACCAGGGGACGTGCGAATTTCAGTCTGGGTCGTACTTTATCGCGATGTTTGTGGCATCCTGCAAACGGCAGAATTTATAAACCTTGCTTCCGTCCTCGAGCGGACGCATCTCCATAAAGATATCGTGTGCGGTTTTGATGTTGAGTGATTCCATGAGTTTGAGCCCTTCGAGTTTCCAGGTAACGATGCCGATTCCTCCAATGCCCCCGATCTCTGGATCACATTCAGAGTTATCGTTGGCAAAGACGTGACCTTCCTCAACGCCAGGGATGTCATAGCTGAGGAAATAGCTGAGGTATTCGGCAGCATCTTCGATTGACAGTAACATTTGAACCGGTGCCAAGTAAATAATAAAGTAGATGTCCCATGGACCAGCATGGTAACGCCAGTTGCAGGGAACGGTTGGGTTTTGTGTAAGTTTGAATTCACGATCGTTTGGAGGGTACCAATGTGCTTCGGGACACTTGCCGATCTTTGAGAATCGGGCGTAGACGTGCTTCGGGGTTTTACCTGGAGGGAATCCTATCAGGCAGTCGTTTCCGTAAACGATTTCGTCTTTATCCATCCGATTACCCATAGTCTCAGTCCTTCCTGATTCCCCCCCCACTGAACCGAAAGCCTGCCGGCGTTTGAGGCGGGAAAAAACTGATTTTTCGTCGTTAAAAATCGTTCATTTTTAGTAAGAGAGTGTCTTTCTCTCTTAATAAGTTGTTGGGTGCAATTTTTTGCACCCCCTTAAGCCCTTTTTTTTGGCCTCTTTTTGGCCTGCCTGGCGAACCCTTTTCTGAGAGCGAGAACACCGATCAGTTTGACCCAATGGTCCGGCGATGGGATTGGCCTGGTGTGGATCTTTCGCTGGTTGCCGTAGGGCATCTCGATCCATACGAATCCGAGGTCCTTGAGCTTCGCAAGCCAGTACTGGATCGTTCGTCTCGAGCGGTGAAACTTTTTTTGTAGCCGGCAGTTCCAGAGCCAGCACGTGTCGGGTCCGAATGAGTAAAGATAACCTAGAAAATCTTTTTCACTATTGTTCAGCAGCCTAAAGTTTTGGCTACGAATCCAGTAGGGAAGCCGATGTCTTTTCTTACGCCTGACCATACGTCCGATTCCTGATACGCCCTGATCTTACTCTTTTTCGTTCAGGCCGTCAATGGCCTTTTGGAAATCGTTACCGTTTGGATGGGTGTAAATCTGGGTGCTGGTAATCGAGCTGTGCCCCAGGAGCTGCTGGACTACGCGCATCGAGGTTGTCCGCATAAGACGGCTGGCAAAGGTGTGGCGCAAAAGATGAGGGTGAACTTCCCTGCCGATGGAGAGTGTGCTTGCTGATTTGATAATTCGCTGGACCTGGCGGACGGTTAGAGGACGGCCGGACCCATAGCTGAAAAATGCGTAAGTTTCACCGGATTTTAAGACGATCGGCCACCATCGACGGTGCATTTCTCCGATGGCGTTATCAAGTCGAAGCGTGATGGGGACGGTGCGTTCGTTTTTGTTTTTCGCCTGGTCTTTTTCAATGCACAACGCTTTAACCGGAGCATCGGCAAACCAGAGCTGGTCCTGACGGAGCTGTACCAGTTCGCCGACACGAACACCGGCATCTAACATGACGAGTGCCATTGTGTAGTTGCGATGACAAACGCGGGGGGGGACATTGGCGTCTCGCGGTTGTTGGAGGTACCTCAGGAGTTTGTCACATTCCAGAGGCGTTAAGGTGAGTAATTGAGTTTTCATTTGTGGAGCTCCTTGTATATTCTTACGATTTGGGTTGAGAGTTCGGTCCACACCTTTTGTGTGAACCCCAATCGGACATCTTTTTCAGTGAATATGCACAGGATGATCTCAGGGGGGACATACTCATAGGCGGGGACACAGCAGATCCGGGTGTGGTAGTAGACGATGTGCCATTGTTCCGTCTTCGATATACACCGGTGCTTGATGGCGGTTTCTACTTCCAGGAGGATGGATTCTAGGTTCATGATCGCTTCTTATAAAAATGATAGAGGATAGTGCTGATTTCTGACCAGCGTTTATGTGACATGCCCTGGTTCATTTCTTTGGCTGTGAGCTGGACGATGGGTGTAAATGTTGGGTGGTTGTGGTGTGTGGGCAGACAGAGGACCTTGCCTTTTTCGAAGCCCAGGCAGCAGCTGACGTTCCCGTTGCAAGGACGGTTAGCAATGGCATCGCCTGCCTCGTTGAGTAGTTGTTCTGGGTTCATGATTTTTGCTGCTCCCAGAGGTCAAAGGCGTTGAAACTACACTCCATCGCTTGATGGTCATTGTCTCCACAGATTTCGCAGTTGTTACCGTCAGGCAATAGTTGGTTGTGACATACCAAACGATACAGGATTTTCAGAAGTACGTGCATTGATTTTTGCCAGTTGATTTCGTCCATAATTTGCTCCTTTCTGGTAAAACGACATTCTTCGATTCTATTGTATCGGTAAAGCGACCCTTTGTCCATTAGAAAAACGACATAAAAAAAGCGACATCAGTTTAGCTCAGCCCTGATTTGAAGTCGCTCTTTATACAGAAAGCGACATTAGAGTCAGCTGGAGATTGAGATCGGGCGGTGGTTTGGTACCAATCAGCTGCAGAAAATCGATTCTGGAGTGGCTGGTTGCGCCGAATCGCTATCCTGTGAGCTCCGACAGTCGAGACAGACATCACTGGGCCAGTAATCGGCTATTTCCGATATCGCCTGCATTAGTTCGATGATGTTCGGTATCTCACCACGTGCGAATTGTTCGAATAGCTTGTCCACTTGTCACCTCCTCTGACCTGACATCATTTCGAGTAAC
Source organism: Phycisphaerae bacterium (assembly GCA_030614945.1). The sequence continues at coordinate 13,169 of JAUXAH010000002.1, read as the reverse complement.
GATTTGCCGAGCCAACAGACGAGCTCGTACCAGGGGGAATCCGAAAGGGGTGGTCGGCGATTCGGGCGGATGCCCCGGGACCGGCGATGGTCGATAGGCCGTAACAACGGGTCGGAACAGATATCATCGATATCACACCTGCGAAGTGCAGACTCGGTCATAAAGACACGCCTGCCCTGACGGTAGCCGATATGGTGCCATTTGCCAGGCTTGGGATTCATAATACGGTGGATATCGGCCATCGCTTCATCAATCAGGTTGTCGTAAACATCACGCTTCACAGTACAGCCCCTTCTAAAAAAACTTTCAACCCTCGTAAGAGTCTGGGGTTGAAAGTTGTCGTTGAAACTGGTCATTGGTTCGGGCCGGCACGCGTGCAAACGAAGTGACAGAAGTTGTTGGGCTGACTTTTGCCCCTGGCACGAGTTTGCTGACGGGACGATGTTTTGCGATGACCAGGCTGCTTTGGGGTTACTGAGTTCTTGTCTTAGTCGCGAGACTACGGGGGTGGTATACGAATGGATGGTGATTGGGATGCGAATGCGAGTCGTGATTTTTTGAGGGGTGGAGGTCGGGGATGTGGAGGAGCCTTTAGCTGCCGGACAGCAGTCTACCGGCTGGAGAATAGCGGCTTACATCACAGCAGAGATCCCAGGAAGCCCACAGGTGATGTAAGTGCCTGAGAAAATGTGTCCGCTCCAGGGGCTTATTGCTTACGACTCCGTCGGAAGAAATGGTGAATGGAGCGGTTTAAAGCCATTGGAGTTGGTGTCTCAAAATCGGATATAAAATACACCCCCTCATTATAAGCAAGAACGCCAAGGAAGAGGTCCGTTAAGCCCCGTCGTTTGGGGCTATCCGATTTTGAGAAAACTACGGCTTGGCTGCACACATTCAGGAGAGCTCACGGAGGATTGCTAACGTTTTCTCGGCAAGCTATTGGGGTGGGTGGGACTTGCTTGCGGTGCTGACTTGATGGGGTCCGGATTTTGGGGTTGGGTGGGACTGACTTGAGATGCCAGCTTGAGCGGGTCCCGTTTTCGGATCGATGTTGAAAGAAGCAAAGCGAGTTGGCGTAAAGTCTTCACAGGAATCATATTGCCAACTACAGAATAGAAGATGACGTTCTAATCGAAAATATTGATTTGCTTGCGGTTGAAGGCGAATGTTCATTTGGTAACGGCACGGAAGTGGCTGTTGTTAATGAGGACGGGGGCAGAGAAATAACCATTTACGACCATTTATCCGCTCATACCGCTTATATAATAGCATTTTATCGTCACAGGCCGAAAGTAATTCAAAACCTGCAAAAAATGATAGCGACCTACACCAGGGCTGTAACCTCACCAATGGGAGTAGTGGGGGCAGGTGCAAAACTGATCAACTGCCGAATTATCAAAAACATCAAAGTAGGTCCCTCAAGCGTGATTGAGGGGGCTAACAGATTGGAAAACGGCTCAATCAATAGCTGTCCGGAAGACCCTGTTTATATTGGTCCGGGTGTTTTTGCAGAAGATTTTATTTGCTGCAGCGGCTCAAAGATTACCGACGGCACAATAATATGCAAATGTTTTGTAGGCCAGGGCACCATATTAGCCAAGCAGTATTCTGCGGAAAACTCGGTATACTTTGCCAACTGCGGGGGTTTCCACGGCGAGGCGTGCGCGATATTTGCCGGGCCCTACACCGTAACACATCATAAATCCACCTTGTTGATTGCCGGTCTGTTTTCCTTTATAAACGCCGGCAGCGGAACGAACCAAAGTAATCATATGTACAAACTGGGGCCTGTTCATCAGGGAGTGGTCGAAAGGGGCTCGAAGACCGCCAGTGATTCATATATGCTCTGGCCGGCAAAGGTCGGGGCCTTTACCGTTGTGATGGGCAGACACTATAGAAACTCAGATACTTCCGATTTGCCTTTTTCATACTTGATTGAGCATGAAGACGAAAGCATTCTTGTCCCCGGTGTGAATCTGCGCAGCGTAGGGACCGTTCGAGATGCTCGAAAATGGCCGAAGCGCGACAGGCGAAAAAGCCCAAAAAAGCTCGACTACATAAACTTCAAACTTTTAAGCCCCTACACAATTCAAAAGATGCTCAACGGCTGCCGGCTGCTTGCGAACCTTAAAGCAACTTCCGGCGAAAGCACAGAATACTTTACCTACCACAGTGTCAAGATTAAGAACTCATCACTGGACAGAGGCATTAAATTCTACGAGATGGGCATTGATAAATTCCTGGGCAATTGTTTGATTAAGCGATTGGAAAATCCGTCGAAAGCCGGATTCAAAAGCGTTGATGAACTTCGAGGGGCGCTGTTGCCGGAAACTAACGTAGGGCCAGGCAAATGGGTGGACCTGGCTGGTTTGTTCGCTCCGGAAGAAAGCGTACAAAAAATGCTCCGTGACATTGAAAACGGTACCATTAGCACACTGGAGCAAGCAACGGAAGCTTTTCAGTCGATGTATGACAATTACCCTGCGTATGAGTGGGCGTGGGCGGCAAACATTTTACAGCAGCGTCTGGGCAAAAGGGTTGAAAAAATTACAGCAGACGATATTATTGAGCTGGTAACGAAATGGAAGACGGCCGTCGTAGACCTTGACCGCATGCTTTATGCCGACGCCCAAAAAGAATTTGCTGCCACTGCTCAAATCGGGTTCGGCCTTGACGGTGAGGAGGAAACGAAACATGGCGATTTTGAACAGGTTAGAGGGACAATCGAAGAAAACAGTTTTGTTTCTGAAATCGAAAAACATATAACCAGCAAAACTGCGCTCGGCGATGAGCTTATCAGCCGAATGGAAAAACTGCGTTAATCCCGCCCCTGCCGCAGGGGCCGGGATGAACACAAATCACATTTAAGCAAGGAGCAGTTTATGAGAGTAATAATTGAACCCAATTATGAATTAGCCGCCAGATGGGCCGCTAACTACGTTGCCAAAAAGATAAATGAATTTGGCCCGACCGACTCAAAACCTTTTGTGCTGGGCTTTCCTACGGGCTCTTCGCCGATAGGGGTGTACAACGAACTGGTGGAGCTTTACAAGGCAGGGGTGGTTTCATTCAAGAATGTTGTCACATTTAATATGGATGAATATGTGAATCTTCCCGAGGACCACCCCGAAAGCTATCATTCATTTATGAATAAATATCTTTTCCGCCATATAGATATTCAAAAAGATAATATCAACATTCTCAACGGCAATGCCAAAGACCTGGAAGCTGAATGTGCGAGCTATGAAGAAAAAATAAAAAAGGCGGGCGGTGTCAAGCTTTTTGTCGGCGGTATAGGTCCTGACGGCCACATAGCGTTTAATGAGCCGGGCTCGTCACTGTCGTCGAGGACACGCATCAAGACACTGACTCACGACACTATCATAGCCAATTCACGGTTTTTTGACGGCGACATCAATAAAGTGCCTAAAACCGCTTTGACCGTGGGCGTAGGGACTGTTCTGGATGCCGAGGAAGTCCTTATTATTGTCAATGGCCACGGAAAGGGGCGTGCATTACGACACGCCATCGAAGAGGGTGTAAATCATATGTGGACAATCAGTGCTCTCCAAATGCACCCGAAAGGCATTATTGTCTGCGACGAAGAAGCTACCATTGAGTTGAAGGTCGGCACGGTAAAATATTTCAAAGACATCGAATCGGCCAATCTCGACCCTGCTACACTCTTAAAATAGTCGCTGGTTTTGTAGCGGGACAATTTACCGCCATCTTTGGCTGATGGACATCTTCCGGTCGCTTTTGCCAATTGCTTTTTCTTCTTTCAATGTTGGCTTGTGTGCCTAATTCTTTGTAATAATGGCAGTGAAGTGATAGAATACGGCAAGAAATTGTCGATTACCAATTACCAATCGAAAATCGAAAAACGTTTGCTATGGGAGATTTTTATGAACACCCACTCTGGTGACAGAGCTAATACAGAAGATACCATAACCGGCAGAGAGCGCGTGCTGAGGGCACTTGCCTACAAAAAAGTGGACCGTGTCCCTGTGGATTTGGGCGGTACGCCCTGCAGCGGGGCTCACGTTAGTGTTATAGCGAAACTGCGACAGGCACTGGGCCTGGATGAGCCAGTGAAAGTTGTCGAGCCCTATCAAATGCTTGGTGAAGTTGCGGCTGACCTGCGGGACGCGCTCGGTATCGATGTCGTTAATCTGCCGGGGCCAAAGAACATGTTTGGCTTCGAGAATGCGGACTGGAAGCCCTGGAGGACCTTTGACGGCACGAATGTGCTGGTTGGCGGCAAATTCAATACAGAGCCGGAACCCGATGGCGATATTTTACAGTATCCGCAAGGTGATAAATCAGTGCCAGCTTCAACTCGGATGCCAAAGGGCGGATTCTACTTTGACGCGATTGTTCGCCAAAAACCCATTGACGAAACCAAGTTGAATCCGGCGGATAATCTCGAAGAGTTTACGCTAATCAGTGACGAAGATTTGAAAGTTTACGAGCAGCGGGCAAGTGAGCTTTATGAAAACACCGACCTTGCGATTGCAGCGGCGTTTCCGGGGACGGCCTTCGGTGATATAGCACTTGTCCCAGCACCGTGGATGAAGAAGCCGAAAGGGATTCGTGACATCGAAGAATGGTATATCAGCACGGTGTCGCGAAAAGAATATATTAAAGAGGTCTTTGCAGGTCAGGCGGAAATAGCGATTAAGAATCTCGAGCGAATTTACCAGGCTGTGGGCAACAAAGTGCATCTTTTGTTTCTGGATGGCGCTGACCTGGCGGCGCAGAATACGCTGTTTTGCGGTCCACAAGGTTACCGGGAACTTTATCTGCCGTTCAGCAAGAAACTCAACGACTGGATTCACGCCCATACCGAGTGGAAGACGATGAAACACTGCTGCGGGGGCTGTGAGCCGCTTATTGAGGGATTCATCGAAGCCGGATTCGATATTCTAAATCCCATTCAGACCTCGGCCAAGGGTATGTATCCACAACTTCTGGTTGATAAATACGGCGGCAGGATAGTTTTCTGGGGCGGCGGCGTGGATACACAACAGACGCTTCCGTTTGGCAAGCCCGATGAGGTGCACCAGCAGGTTACCGAGCGGGTGCGGATATTCAACCAGAAGAGAGGTTTTGTTTTCAGTACAATTCACAATGTTCAGTGCAATACACCAATTGAAAATCTGCTGGCTATGTTCGAGGCCTTGGGCAGAAAGTTGTGAAAGGGACCCAATGAAAGTGGTGGAAGATTCGGGCAGCACGGTTTATGTGTTCCTGGTTTGTGCCGTGGCGGCCCTGGGGGGATTGTTGTTCGGCTATGATACCGGGGTAATTGCAGGAACGATTCCCTTCCTTACGAAGCACTTCGCCCTATCGGAGGCAATGCTTGGCTTGACCGTAAGCAGCGTGCTTGTGGGGTGCATATTTGGAGCTTGCTTTGCCGGTACTATAAGTGACAGGTTCGGCAGGAAAAAAGTGCTTTTAATTTGTGCCGTGCTCTTTGCGGTGTCGGCTATTGGTTCTGCGATTCCGAGAAATCTGACAGAATTGGTCATCGCAAGGTTTATCGGTGGACTTGGTGTCGGCGCGGCATCGATGCTGTCGCCGATGTATATAGCCGAGATAGCGCCAGCTCGGATTCGGGGTCGGCTGGTATCGCTCAATCAGCTTACAATCATAGGCGGTATGCTGGTTGCATATTTCGTGGGTTTTTTACTGGCAGATGTGCCCGATACGAACTGGAGATGGATGTTCGGCTCGGAAACACTGCCGGCAGTGGTGTTCTTGCTGCTTCTTTTAGCAGTGCCTGAAAGTCCGAGATGGTTGGCTAAACAGGGACGTGAGGACGAAGGGCTGGCTATTCTAACAAGAGTGGGCGGATATGAACACGCAAAAGCGGAAATGGCTGAAATAAAAGATGCGATCGCTCAGGAAGAGAACTCCCTTGCTATGTTGTTCCATCCGGGAATGAAAATAGTGCTGATAATCGGTGTGGTACTGGCGATTTTGCAGCAGGTTACAGGGATTAACATTATTCTTTATTATGCTCCAAAGATATTTGCCAGCACGGGCTCGGCAGTTGATGTCTCATTGCTGCAGACGGTAGTCGTTGGGGCGGTGAACCTCACCTTTACGCTGGTGGCAATATGGGTTGTCGACAAGCTCGGACGAAAGCTGCTTTTGTTGATTGGCTCAGCGGGAATGGGGATATTTCTTGCGCTTGTGGGCGGTGTTTTTCATTACGGCAGATTTGAAGGACCCTGGGTGCTTCTGTTCATACTCGGCTATATTGCCTGCTTTGCGTGCTCTATGGGGCCGGTAGTTTGGGTTGTTATGAGTGAGATATTCCCAACGCGTATCCGTGGCCGAGCAATGTCGATCGCTACGGTTTGTCTGTGGATAGCGTGCTTTTTAGTGTCGCTGACGTTTCCGGTTATGCTGGAAAAACTCGATGGTGCTGTTACCTTCGGAATATATGCAACGATGTGTGCGGTTACTTTTGTGTTTGTTCTGCTCTTCCTGCCGGAAACCAAGGGCAAGACGCTGGAAGAGATAGAAAAGCACTGGATGGGTCCCCATTCTGCGGCTTCTTGCAAATAGGACCCCGTGCAATAGGCGCGGACGACGAATAAATCGTATTGTTAGCTGTGTGGGTCCTAATTTATGTATCCCGAGCCAGAAAAAAATCCGCCTTAACGGATTTGACTTGCTTTGGCCAATTCACTAAACTACTATTCTGGCTGGCCCCGCCCCTCGGCCAGCCCCTCGGCCAGCCCCTCGGAGGGGCGGGCCTCGGAGGGGCTGGGCTGGCTCTATAAAAAATCAAAAGTTAAAAATAAAAAATCAAAATTGTGGAATTGCCGCAAAGCGGCAATGACTTCCTTAATTTTACATTTTGCTCTTTGATTTTTGAATTTTTCTATTAGCGAGGGTTTGGTGGCGAAAGATATAAAAGAAAACTGCGGTCTCTTCGGTATTTTTGGTGACGTGGAAGCCGTTCAAAAAACCTTTTTCGGCTTACACAGCCTTCAGCACCGCGGCCAGGAGTCAGCAGGAATTGCCTCCAGCAATGGAGAATCTATCCGATGTTACACAGGTATGGGCACGATAAGGAGGGTTTTCCGCAGCGGTTCACCCCGCCCCTCGGCCAGCCCCTCGGCCAGCCCCTCGGAGGGGCGGGCCTCGGAGGGGCGGGCCTCGGAGGGGCTGGGTTCAGACGTTCTGGCGAAATTGGCTAATCCGATAGCAATTGGCCATGTGCGGTATTCATCCCGACCCCTGCGCCATGTGCGGTATTCAACGACAGGTGGAAGCCGCGCCATTAACAGCCAGCCGCTTTTGAGTGAGTACTCCCGCGGACAGGTGGCAGTGGCACATAACGGCAATCTTATAAATGCAGCACTGCTGCGGGATGAATATGAGGCACACGGCAGTATCTTCAAATCGACGACCGATACCGAAGTAATTACTCATTTGCTTGCCAAGCCAACCCACGTCAACAATCCCGACTCCCTGGCACACGTATTGAACCATCTGCAGGGGGCGTATTGCCTGCTGTTTTTGTTTGCTGACCATATTGAAGCGGCCCGCGACCCTTACGGCATCAGGCCTCTGTGCATTGGGCAAACAGAAAAAGGCTGTTACGTCATTGCCAGCGAGACCTGCGCTTTCGATGCAATAGAGGCAAAGTTCATTCGTGAGGTCGAACCCGGCGAAATCGTCCGGCTGGATAAAGAAGGTCTCTCCAGCAGATTTTTCGTCAAGCCGGGCACTGTCACGCCGGCCCACTGTATCTTCGAGCACATCTATTTCGCCAAGCAAAACAGTACCATCTTTGGTGAAAATGTGCACGAGCTTAGAAAAAAGCTCGGAAGGCGGCTGGCAATAGAACAGCCGGGCGATGCAGACGTGGTAATACCGGTGCCGGACTCAGGGACGTCGGCGGCAATAGGATACGCAGAGCAAAGTAAAATACCTTTCGATATGGGCTTTGTCAGGAGCCACTACATAGGCAGGACATTTATCTCGCCCGACCAGAAAATAAGAGAACTGGAGGTTAAACTCAAGCTGGCAGTTGTAAAAGAGGTCGTGGGTGGAAAACGCATCGTAGTGGTGGACGATTCAATCGTTCGCGGCACAACCACAAGAGGCAAGATGAGGGCATTGCGCCAAGCCGGCGCAAAGCAAATCCATATGCGAGTGAGCTGTCCGCCACTCAGGTTTCCCTGTTTTTATGGCGTTGATTTCCCCACCAAAGAAGAACTACTGGCAAATAATCGCAATTTAGAACAAATCAAAGATTTTCTTGAAGTGGACAGTGTCGGTTATCAGTCGCTGGAAGGGTTGCTATCTTGCGCATCGCTGCCGGCAGAGCACTATTGCACCGCCTGCTGGAACGGCAAATACAGAATACCAGTAGATATTGCGGTGAACAAGTTCGCTGCGGAGCGCTGTCAATTGCAGATGTTTGACGATTTGTCCGAGTCCGAGATAGATGAGTAAATACATCAGCTACGAACAATCCGGCGTAAGTATCGATGCCAACGATGAGATGGTTCGGCAAATTTACTCCTGCGTTGCCAGTACATTCGGGCCGCGAGTTATCGAGAGTAAAAACGGCTTTGCGGGTATGTTTCGGCTTGACTACGACGAAAGACTCTTCAAGAAAAATTACAAGAACCCTGTCCTTGTGGCCTGCACCGATGGCGTGGGCAGCAAAGTTCAACTCGCCGGCAAAATAAAAAAGTTTGACACCGTAGGTATTGATTTAGTGGCAATGAACGTCAATGACATGCTTGTTCAGGGCGCTGAGCCGCTGTTTTTCCTCGATTATCTGGCGGTGAATAAGCTGGAGCCGAAAGTAATCACCGAGCTGGTAAAAGGCGTTGCGGCCGGCTGCAGACTGGCTGACTGCGCACTAATCGCCGGGGAAACCGCTGAAATGCCCGATACCTACCGAAAGGACGATTTCGATATGGCCGGGTTTGCCGTCGGAGTAGTCGAGCGGAAAAAAATCATCACCGGAAAAAACATAAGATCCGGCGATTATATTCTCGGCCTGGCCTCAAGCGGGCTGCACAGCAATGGCTATTCGCTCGTTCGCAATATATGTTTCAAGAAAACCGCTCTTGAAATGACCGACACGGTGGATGAACTCAGCGGGGCTATGCTGGGAGATGTGCTGCTGGAACCGACGCGAATTTACGTTCGACCAATAGTAAAACTATTATCACAATACAAGGTCAAACGAGTCGTCCATGGAATGGCACACATTACCGGCGGCGGACTTGTGGGAAATATTCCGCGAGTGCTGCCGAAAGTTTGTAATGCGGTTATAAAAAAAACGAGCTGGCCGGTGCCGAAGATATTTACATTTTTGCAAAAGACAGGCCCTGTCGAAGAAGAAGAAATGTTCAGAGTCTTCAATATGGGGATAGGGTTCGTATTGATAGTGTCTGAGGACTTTGCCGATTCGATAGCAAAGAAGCTGACAAGATATGGTGAGCAGGTCTATAAGATAGGCAGAATCACAACCGGGACTGGCAAAGTAATTCTTAAATAGCTCATGGTTCGTGGTTGGCAGTGTCGCTAAGCGTTTGATAAGGGAAATATCGAACATATCGTTAGGGAGGTAAAAAGATGAGTGGTATTTTCGGAGTAGTCTCGAAGGGAAATTGCGCAGAAACTCTTTTCTATGGAACAGATTATCATTCGCATCTGGGAACCGAATACGGAGGTATAGCGGTGCTTGGAGAAGAATTCACCCGCCAAATACACAACCTGAACCAGAGCCAGTTCAAGTCAAAATTCTGTGATGATTATAAACGTATAAACGGCAACAAAGGCATCGGAGTTATCAGCGATTATGATGAACAGCCGATTTATCTAAACTCAAGATTCGGACCATTTTGCACTGTAACCAGCGGCTTTGTAGAAAACGCTGAGGAATTAGCAGCAAAACTGTTAAGCAAAGGAATATCTTTCAGCGAGGTAAGCAAAAGAGCAGTTAATACCCCGGAGTTGATTGCAAAGTTAATCAACCAGGGAGACGATTTGATAGACGGTATAGAAAAGATGTTTGACGTTATTGAGGGCTCGTGCTCACTCCTATTGCTACATAAGGATGGAATATATGCGGCAAGAGACAGATTTGGATACACGCCTCTCATTGTTGGAAAACGTGCTGATGCATGGGCGGTGACGGCTGAGACCAGTGCTTTTCCAAATAACGGATTCGAGGTTGCAAAACACGTTGAACCAGGAGAGATAATTCTGATAAATGAAGATAGGATAATGCAAAGAAGGCCGGGCGGAGGAAATGCAAACCAAATCTGCGCATTTCTCTGGATATATACCGGCTTTCCTGCATCGAACTATGAAGGAATAAATGTAGAAACGGTCAGGGAAAAATGTGGCCGCTACCTTGCAAAACGCGATAAGGATATTGAGGTTGACTTGGTCTCAGGTGTTCCAGACTCCGGATGCGCTCATGGATTAGGATATGCGATGGAATCAGATAAGCCTTTCAGGCGACCTCTTGTTAAATACACGCCAGGATATGGTCGGAGCTATACGCCACCTTCACAACAGAGGCGCGACCTCATCGCAAAGATGAAACTTATCCCCATCAAAGAGGTAATTGAAGGTAACAGCATCGTTGTGTGTGAGGATTCTATCGTGAGGGGGACCCAGCTTAAGAACTTCGCCATAAAAAAACTCTGGGATTGCGGCGCTAAAAAGATACACATAAGACCAGCCTGCCCGCCTCTGATGTTTCCTTGCAGGTTCAATCTTTCCACGCGCTCCATCCATGAGCTTGCCGCCCGTAAAGCCATTCGCAGTCTGGAAAGTTACGACCTGGAAGATGTGTCAGAATATATAGACGCAAATAGCGAAAAATACAAAAGCATGGTGGAATGGATTGCCAGGGATTTAGATGTGTCAACACTCAGATATCAGACTGTAGATGATATGGTTAAGGCCATCGGGCGGCCCAAAGAGAAGCTCTGTCTCTATTGCTGGACCGGCGAATGTCCAAAACCAACACGTCCAAAATCAGCAATAGACATAGTGGATGTAAAGCAACCATCTGCAAAGAAGATAACGGAGGCAAAGGTCGCACTCTAACTCGGATTTTGTAAAAGGATTTGCGATTGCCGACCGAAAAACGAAAAAGGAAAATCGTAAATCGAAAACCTTAAATCAAAAACGGGCTTAATCAGATTCGCCGCAGCAGCGGTAATTTACGCCGGCTTCGCTGTGTATCTGTATCAGCCGCACTTCAAACACTTCAATAGACTACAGTACCTTCTGGTTGTGAATGTTTGTTTGGCCTCTCTGGGATGCTTTGTGCTGAGTCGCCGGTGGGTGTCCGCGTTTTGGGCCTCGTTTTTTGCAGGAGCCATTTATGGCTTCGGACCGTTTGTACTTGGGCTGGCTAATTTCCACCCAACGGCAGGTCTTTTAGCAGCGATTGTGCCGTGGCTGTTTTGCCCGGCTGCGTTCGGTCCTAAAGCGAGGTGGCGATGGGTAAGCTGGCCGCTTTCGGCCCTGCCGTTTTTGGCAATATTGCTTTTCTTCCAGGCATCCATTCCCTACCGCTTATTTGCGGTTTGGAGGCAGGCCAAGTTACATTTAGGTGATTTGCTCGGTTTGATAGCCCCGTTTTATTTGGCTCAGCGAAACATAACCGCGACTTTTGTCGGCGTTTATCATATTCCAATAGCAGCGCTGCTTATGGGTTTTTCAATGCTGCTGGCGGCCAGGCGGCTCGGCATAATAACAATTTTTGCGCTCGGGATAGTTTTGGCCTGCTGCAGGTCTTTTCTGAGCGTTAGCCCTGTCATGTGGCTTACCATTCCGGTGCTTTGCTGCTCGATACTTGTAGGTGTAGGGATGCAGGGACTTGCCTCGGCCGGCTTTGCCGACAGGAGATGGGTCCTGGTAACCGCAATAATTATGGGTGTGCTTGCTATCGTAACACTGCTGCTGGCGATAAAGTGCTACCAGATATTTGCCGGGCTGGGCAGAGGTTACGCAAAGCTTTTTATGGACAGCGCCGAGATGTACATATTTGGCGCAATTGCGGTCGCTATCATATTCTTTATGGCACGGGCAAAATTGCGCATCGCTGCTCTGCGGTGGATTATTCTGTGCTCAGCGATGGCGGTGGATATATTCCTTGTCGCAACATTCATCATCGATAGGATTCTTTGAATCGAGCGTCCGACAGCAAGTCAGGAGTTGAAGGTCTCTCGCTCAATTTGTCCGAGGTAGAATCGGCCGTCTTTCTGCATAAAATTGATAATGGTATCAAACTGCTGATTTATGAAACGAGTTTCGTTGCAGACCATTGCTATCGCGACGACCGCACGTGTTTTATTGTCCTGATGCTCAACTTCTGCAACGGAAACATTGAACCTGCTTTTCAATCGCCCGACAACGCTTTTGACGATGCTTCTCTTTTCCTTGAGGGAAGTTACCCCCCGCATATGCAATTGAGTTGTCATCACGCCGACAATCATTTTCTCGTATCTCGATTCTGGATACTCGTTATGTGATGGTTTCTTATCGAGCATCCAGTATCGGGCAAGCTATCAAAATCGCCTGCACATGTCAAGGGTTCGAGTTTTGAGTTTTCAATGGCCAGACAGTGAGTCGAATGCGAACACTGATTATCGAGCATCGAGGATCGAGCTTTCTCTATTCGCTTTGCTATATCGCTTAAAACGGTCGGAAGAATCCGGCCTAATTGTACTGGTTCCGACATTTCTCGTCCCTCGTGGTCCGTGAATCGACTATCAAGCGTTGAGTCAGGGGGCACGTTTCACGCCTTCATTTGTGCTACGATTTGCCGGGTCTGGGGGGATTGGTCTTTATGGGCCTGCTTGAATTCTCCAGCGTAGGCTTTGTGCTCTTTTTTGAAAAGCTCATTGCCGGCAATAATCTCCTGCAATGCCTGCGATTTTTTCCTGGCCTGTTTTAAGAACCGAACCGCTCTTGTGCCATACACGCCACCCAATAAAGCTGAAATAGCAATAGCCAATTCAAACGCATTATCAGCTAATTGCCAGGCATCAGGCCTATCAGCCGATTGCCGTAGAGCCGTTTGGGCAAGCTGGAAGTTCGACTGGACAAGTATTTCTTCAGCAGTGTCGGCTCGTGGGAATTCCTTCGGCAGGCCGTAATAAGAA
>JAUXAH010000462.1 GCA_030614945.1 Phycisphaerae bacterium | reverse complement strand
AGATATGATTGAATTTCCCCCTTCAACATCAAATTATGTCTGGAGTAAAGCCACCAAAGATAAACAGGATGCCTTCATATCCATTTCATCCATTGGATTTCATACCATAAATGTATGGATGGATGAGGATGGAACAAAGCTAGATAAAATTCTACTCACTTCAGATGCTGGATACGATCCATCCAATGTGAACGGTGGAAAAGGACCCAAGGGCAGTATACGCTTTGATACGAGGTTTCCCGATAACTTCGAAGAATTGCAGAAATAGTTCCGCCCCTGGTGCTCCTGCCTTCACAGCATTATCAGAAGGTCCGAGTCGAAGTACGATAGCGTCAAGGTGGATATCCTGCTTAGGCAAAAAAACTTGTCCAACATCACGGTTACGTTTAAAATAGCCCTCTTTTTTCCAAACCAGGTGTTCACGGTCTGTATTGCGGATGCTCGGGCCACCGTCACCATGCCAGGACTTTGGCCCGCGAATCGCTACACGCCCTTTCGGCGGCTTATATGTTTTACCCAGGGCGGTTACGCGAAAATCCCCATAAGCTGCAGAACTCATGCCAATCAATAAGATTGCATAATATATGATATACTGTTTTATTAACATTCACTTACCTTTCATATTTTCAATTTATCTGGACTTTGTATTCTAAAACTAGCCTAAGCCGTTTGTTTTATGTTTTATTAGTGCCTGTTCTTATTTCTCATCAGGTGCATTTTTATTTTCAATCTGTTTGAGTTCGCAGCTTGTTAACTGCTATTTCCCCAGTATCCACTGCTTTTTGGTCACGTCCTCGGCATCTACATAGCCCACATGCCAGTCAAAATACAACACGTTACAGCCTTTCTTATGGCGCTGCCTGGCCACGCGTCGCCCATCGCTACTCGTATCCTCAGACATGGGCAGATGGCTGGGACGAAACACGTCATTCCTTCCGAGAGCAGGGTCGGTGGCTGATGTGATGATACTACGCCATGGTCCATCTTCATTGTCAGCCAGGTAAATCTTTTGACCAGGCCGGTGAATTTCTGTCAATTTGCTTATGCGCTCCGAGCTCCGCTCGTATCTGGGATCGCCGGGGTTACGATAACCGTTGATCACATAGCCAAGGGTCTGCTCTTTGTTGGGATAGCTGGGACAGCGAAAGATTTTCACGGTGCGGTAATCATCGTCGATGGGCTTTTGGGCCAGATAGGGCATAAAGAGTATGAACCAGGGTTCTATGGTCGATCCACTTCCGTGGCCACGCGGGATAAACAGATCGAAGTTTTCGGCATAAAAGAGAGCGCCCATGCCGACTTGTCGCAGATTACTGCGACACACCACTGATTTTGCCTGTTTCCGCACCCTGGTCAGGGCGGGTAGCAGGATTCCCATCAGCAATGCGATAATGGCAATCACCACCAGAAGTTCCACCAAAGTAAATCCCCGTCTTTCCCCTACCGATGTCTGTAACATTATCTTTCTCCTTTCTGCACCTTAGGTTTCTTATGTGAATATAGCTCAACGATGTCTGGAGGCACTACAGCAACTTCAATATATTTTATCATGATTTCAGAGAAAATTGAAGTGAAAAAAAATTATGCAAAGAATTAAACAGTCAGATAAAGCATCATGTCTATCTATTTGCTCAAACTTAGGGGTTTTTTCGCACTCCCTCGCTCCCACTCTATTGTTTCGTTGCAACTTCAATCCATTTAAGCAGTTATGGCAATCCCCGTCAAAATAAAAATTCCGCCAGACCATTTCGTATCTCGTATTTCGTGAAGCGTGCCCCGCGACAGCGGGTAGTTCTGAGTTTTTAGTCTTAAGTTTTTAACGCGTTGTGCGGGTTTTTTAAGGCAACCTTGGTTTTTAGCCAATTAAAGCAAGTTTTTTTATACAACTTTGGGC
Source organism: Phycisphaerae bacterium (assembly GCA_030614945.1). Next base: position 63 of record JAUXAH010000462.1, on the reverse strand, counting down.
AAAAGCCAAAAAACAACCGCATTTTTGGGCTAAAAATTGTAATTTCGAAAACTCGCACAATAC
>JAUXAH010000083.1 GCA_030614945.1 Phycisphaerae bacterium | reverse complement strand
GCTATACGCTGTTCTTTGCTTGCTGTTCCTCGCCGCCAACTTCGTCAGGATGTTGAATCCCTGTATCTTCATTAGCCCTTGACAAAGCTCGGTAAAAGCACCACCCCAAACCGCCTATAATGATTAGAAAAACCGCCGCGAGGATTATATATGAAACACCGCTCAACTCATCGCGAATAGGCACTGCCGTCTCACTGATTTTCACCCTGGCCTTGAGACCAATCAGGATTACCGCGATATATGCGCTCACATCCATTGTTGCTGATATCCCCGCCCATCGCGCAAACCACGATGCCTGACTACTGGAAGTGTTATGCTTATCCAGCACATAATTGCTGAGCCCCATCGAAATAATCCCAACTGCCAGCAGTAACCAGAACACCGGATTCTCCGCTGCGCTCTCAGCAGCTTCCGGGATTGAGCTTCTCAGCAAAATAACCAGCAAGCCGGCTGCGGGAATTAACGCCAGTAAAAGCAACACCGCCCCGCCGTACCTGCCCTTGATACTTAAAGCCGCCTCTTCGTGCTTTGGTGATTCAACATCACGCCGGCCTTTAACCAAACTGAAAATGACCGCCAACACAGGCACCAACGCTACAATCCCCAGCCCGATGCAGTTCGGCAGTATCCATTTACCTTCCGGCGTCCTCAGAAAACCTTCCCCGCTGATATCATCAAAAAGCTGCCAGAAGAAAAGCGTCCCGAGCAGTATAGGAATCACTAAGCGAATCAGATAATCCCACCATCTGCCTAATTTCCAGTCGCTTCGGCTGTTGGCATGACGCCGCAATGTCCCGATTCGCCACAGCCACCCTAAAACCACGCATTCCAGCAAACCCATAAACGCTATGCCCCAGGTCCCATTCACAAATCCGTCAATAGTACCAAGCCAGTTAAACCCCCCTTTTGTTATATAAATCAGGCCGAAGCCGAAGCCCACAACGCTCATCACAGGAAGGACAATACTCCTTCGCCATCCCGTTTTGTCAACGATACTGGCCAGAATCGATTCAGTCAGCGAGAACGCCGAGTCAATCCCAAGCGTAACAAGCGCAAAGAAGAAAACGAAGCTGAACCACGCTGAATACGGCAGCTGCGCCAGGGCATACGGAAACGCCACAAAAGCAAGTGACGGTCCCGACTCAGCAACGTTCTCCACTCTTACCGCATTACCTGCCTGCTGGGTAATGAACGCCATTCCACCCAGAGTTGCGAATACTGCCAGACCCGCGACAAAACTCGTCGCAAAGTCAGCGATGCTGATAATTGCCGCATTGTTATTAAGATCACTTTTCCTGTGCAGAAAGCTTGCATAAGTAATCATAACACCGTACGCAAGACTCAATGAAAAGAACACCTGCCCGAACGCATAACGCCATGTAATTGGCTTGGCAAGTTCCGACCACACCGGGTCGAGGTAATAAGCCAGACCTTGCATACTTCCCTCAAGGGTCAGACCTCGCACAGCTAATATAAGCAGCATCAGCCACGGCAGAGGAACCGTAAGCCACACGATTTTACCGACCAGCCTGACACCCCTGAATATGCAAAAGTACATCGCCACCCAGGTAATTATCAGCGGCCAGACAATGTTCAACCGAATAGCACCAAGAGCGGGGCCTTCGGTCTTGCCCAGATATGTGTCGATGAAGAAACTCTTGGCCTTCGCAACCCCAGCCATCCCCTCACCTGCCCAAGGCAGCTCACCGCCGTTGAAAATCCCAACAACGCTGTACCACAAGAAGCTGAAGCAATATGCCAGAATAACCGGGTAATAAGTAATTATGACAAAAGCCAGAATAATCCCCCACCAGCCGACAATCTCAAAACGCTTGTGTCCCCGCTTGAACGCCTCCGGTGCAGCACGCTGTGTATAATGGCCGATGCTGAACTCAAGTATCATTATAGGAATGCCGACCAAAACCAGGGCAATTATGTAAGGTATCAAAAACGCCCCGCCCCCGTAGCTGTAAAGTTTATACGGAAACCCCCACAGATTACCCAAACCAACCGCAGAACCAACCGCTGCCAGAACAAATCCACCCCGCGTCCCCCAGCTTTCCCTGCGCTCTTCCAGAAGCTCAGCCATCGCTAATTATGCTCCCGTCTTCCTTGATGCTCTTTCGCTCTTATACCCTCGTGCTCTTATGCTCTTGTGCCCTTATGCTTTTACTTTCTATTCCAAGTAATTCCAGCGTATCGCGTTCAACGATGCTTCGAATGTTACCTCGCGGAACCGTCGGTAAATTCGTATCTGCTAAAAGCATATTAAAGCCAAGCAGCGTCTCTATGCACTCCCCCGCGTTGCCCGATGGGAATCCGCTGCCGAACAGCAGTTTACCCATCACCCCTCGTTCGTATGCCGGCACTACCGTATTGTAAACCTGCCAGACATTGCCGGGCCTTATCGTCAAATCCGCGTACACATTTTCGTGTTTCGCCACCATCGACAATGTTTGCTCAGTAAACGGCATACCCATAGTTCCAATCACAATTTTCAAAGCCGGAAATGTCCTGGCAACCTCATCCAGAAGATATGGCTGAGAATAATCCAGAACCGCATCAGACCCCAGATGTCCGCCATTATGAAAGAAAACCGGCCAGCCAATCTCTTCCGCCGATTCGTAAAACCGCATCGCCCTGCTGTGCGTCGGGTGAAAACCACAGCTCGAACAGTACAGAACCGCACCCTCAAGTCCCAGCTTCTCTTTGATACTTGTCAGGCTTTTAACGCTGATACCGTCTTGGATGGGCTCTACAACCGCAAAACCAACCATTTTTTCTTTATGTTTGCTCACATACTCGGATACCCTTTTATTGACATCTTCACTCGGCCCATCCGCAGTAGCCAGGACTATGCAGACATCTACCGTCTCTGCCGCCTCCAGATGCTCGGACGTCTCAACATCGTCGGCAGCACAATTTATATGTGTGTGGCAGTCAACTATCATATTCCGTCCCCTTTAATTATTTAGCCGCTGTCCGTAGCAGCCCAAAAAATCGCGATTTATAATAGCCCCCCAAATCCCCACCGTCAAGTACAATTATTCCCTTATCTATTCGCCCTCGTTAATGTGGATTACAACTCAAATTGGCTAAAAAAAACGTAAAATTTGTCTTCTTTTTGAATTTTTATCCCGGATTTCCCGGTTAGTTGGTGACAAATAGACAGGATTTTGATAGTATAGAGCTTATGGAGGCTATTCAAGCCAGTTTCGACCATCTGATACGGGAGAACCCGATGGGTGAAAGATGCAAGGATGCTCTTAGGCTCGATTTTGACCGCAGATTGAAGCTCGAATTTCACGGAACTAAAGTGACCAGTGATGCAGGTTTGCTTGCCTACCGGGAGCTTGATGATGCACTTGGTCTGACCACTATGACTGATTCAGAGTTGTGTGACAATCGAACCGGTAAGAATACGCAGCACAGCATTGCAGCATTGCTCAGACAGTCGGTCTACAGCAGACTGGCAGGTATTTAATCTTTATTATTGTCTCAGCAAGAGATAAAATGTTGTGATTATTTAATTTCAATGTTTGGGAAACTTAAGTATCGCATAAACTCCGCCAGTGGCGTATTCAGCATAAAATATCTAAGAACGTCTATTTACAAAAAGAGGATGCTTTATGTTAAGTAGAAGAGATTTTATAAATGATATGCTGTTGACATCCGCGTTGATACAAAGTGGTATTCATCAGGCAAAATCTTTCTCAAAGAGCGAAAAGAGAATCGCCATTCAAATCGGAGCAGTTTCCTTCGTAGATGAAGGTGAGGAACAGGTGCTGGACAATGTCCAAAACCTGGCCGGGATTAACACGCTCTTTCTGCCCGTATTTGCCTACAACCGGGGCTTAGCTGGTCGGGGCTATTTAGATGACAACACAAAATACAAAGCCACAGTAGCTGACCATGGCAAAACTGGCTATGACCCGGACTGGTTTCACGGTGGGTATTATGCCACGCCGCACATGAAATATTACAAGAACACGGTTTTCAAAGATCTCAGGGCGCCTGAGTTCGGCAATTATGACATGCTAACGGCTGTGATCCCCAGGGCACATAAACGGGGCATGAAAGTTAATGCCATGATGGCAGATAATTTCAAAGCCAATCTGCCCAACGCTAAGAAACTCTTTCAGGTTGGACTCAATGGCAGATTAAAGCATACAGTCTGTTTCAACAATCCTGAATTTCAGGGTTTCTTAATGGGATTGATTGAAGACTGCACGCGGTCCTATCCCATCGACGGATTGCTTTGGCGATCCGAAAAAACGGGGCCATTGATGGAAGTGCTGGGGCTGGCCCATAATTCTAAAGGTCCGGGCAATCCCGGGTGCTTCTGTGAGTTCTGCCGCACGCGGGCCAAGGAAGAAGGTATCTCTGTTGTTCAGGCCACCAAAGGGTATGCAGCATTGCGATCATTCACAGCGACAGGATTGTCGGGTGAGCGGCCCGTGGATGGATTTTACGTGACTTTCTGGCGCATCTTGATTGAATATCCTGAGATACTCCAATGGCAGCGCCTTTTCAGGGACAGTCTGCGAGACACATACAAGGCGATCTATAAAAAGGTGAAGTCCATCAAGCCGAATCTGCCGGTTGGATGGGGTTTCTCTTCACAGCAGATTTATAGCCATTTATACCGCGCGGATGCAGAACTTAAGGCATTGGCTGGTTACACCGATTTTATGAAATTTTATATTTATGCCAATGTCGGCGGCCCAAGAACCAGCAAGTACCTCGACCGACTCGGGACATCGATTTACGGAGATGTGCCGCGTGAGCAATTGCTTCAGTTTGTTTACCGCATAATGGGTTACGGGAATGAAGGTACTTTCGACGACCTTCGACGACGAGGGTATTCTGATAATTACGTATATCGGGAAACCCAGCGGGCCTTGAAGGGAGCAGAAGGAACCGGTATCAATATCTGGCCGGCCATTGACATTAATCTGCCCAGCCGAAGGTATTGGGACGGTTTTAAGGATTACAGCATCAGCAAGCCGGAATCCATTAAAAAGGCCGTGCATGCAGTCCTCAGTGCCGGATCCGCTCGTATCTTATTGGCGAGAAAATATTCAGAAATGCAGTTGACCAACCTTAAGGCAGTCGGTGAAGCTTTAAATGAGATAAAAAATTAAAAGATTAAGGGCTTGAATTGTACAACAGTGTCTCAAAAACAGTGTCAAAGCGTGCAGGAGCAACGTTTGTGAGGTTAAATGGGAAATGTCGACTAAGATAAATCGGGACCTCTAATTATAAAGTTTGCGATGGCATGAAGCAGTGTGCGCTGGTAACTATGATGCTACCGGACACCTTTAATTATCCTTTAGCTATAACTTCATGTGATACTCGGAGACTGTAGAATAACTTGTTATGTTTCAAACTTATGAAAGGAAAAGAGTGACAAAGAAACATCAATCAAATTCGATCATTCTTGGATCCGTCTTGGCGTTTCTGGCATGTGGAACTATGTCAGCTCAAGACGCTGAAGAATCCATGATTATTGACACCAACACTGTCAAGCAGTGGTCAGCGCCATATCGAAACTGGCATTACTACCCTGACCATGTGATCTCCAGAAAACCAAACATCAAAGGATTCGAAAAGGTCCATAAGACCGATGTCCCTACTGTCTTCCAACTGCCGGGTGACAAAAAATGGTACATGACTTTCATCGGTTATGACGGCAAGGGGTATCAATCTTTTGTAGCCCAAAGCGATGATCTTATTCACTGGACAAACATGCGTCTTGCTATGGGCTACGGACCGAAAGGTTCTTTCGATTACGGTGGAGTTGTACTGGGAGCCTTTCTGTACGACAATTATGATATCAAGGCACCACGGATTCTGAAGAAGCACAAAGGCAAGTATTTCTCTCTTTACGGTTCCTATCCCAGGCAAGGAGGCTACGAACTGCGGCCGGGTTACGAAGGAGTAGCCTCAAGCGAAGATGGTGCGACTTGGCAACGGGCAAAACAGGAACCCATCCTCTCGGTGCATCAAGCAGACTGTGCTATGTGGGAAAAGGATTGCATCTATCAGCCGTGGCTTCTGGAGCACGAGGGTAAGTTCTACAATTTCTACAATGCAGCCAACGGGAGCATCGAACAGATGGGGCTGGCTATTTCTGATGATATTCTTGAGTGGCGACGGTACAAACAAAACCCCGTGATACCCAATGGCCCAAAAGGTACTTATAACGAACAATTCAGTTCTGATGGAAAGGTATTTTGGGACAAGAACCACTGGGTCCATTTCTTCTTCGGCGTGGGCCGTGGTGGCGCACACATCATGACCGCCTTCTCTCGTGATCTGTACCACTGGACTGTTGACCCCGACCCAATATACAAGAGAGGTTGCAATCCGTCTGGCCTGGACAGTCAATATGCCCATAAGATCTCTCTCGTCTGGAACCCTGAGAACGAAACCTACTACATGTTCTACAATGCGGTTGGCAACAGGGGCAGAGGCATTGGCCTGATAACCAGCAAGCCGATTGGACAACACAAATATAACAAGCCGGATGCAGGCGACAGCAAATAACCGCGCCTGATCCGCGACGTTATGCATAAAGAAAAGAAGGAAAATCATGAAGCCATCACTGCTTAACTGCCTGCTCACCCACACCGGAATTATATCCGCTAATATCAAGAGAGGATTAACTCATAGGGAAATGTGGGCCTCCAAGACTGTGAGACCACGATCGTTTCCCTTCACTTCCCCCTTTGAAAGGCATCTGTCATGCAATACATTCCCTCGAAACGCCTGCTGAGCATCGGCATTGCGGCCCTGGCAGCCACAATGATGCTGGCGGCCACGGTCGCAGGCGAGACGGCGTCGGCCGCCAAACCGGAACAGTCGGCACCGAAAAAAGCCAAGCCGTTCTTTGAACTGAAAGAGCAAATCTTTGGTCGCAGTCGATTCCCACAGGTTATTGTCGCTAAAGATGGTTCGGTGCTGGTCTTTACCCGCAGTTGCACCACTTGCCGCCGAGTCCTTCTTTTCCGCAACGCAGGAGCAGGCGCACGCCAGGAGAAGGGCGAGCGTCAGGAGTGCGAAAGATGCGTTTCTTGTGACTGTTTTTCGGAGGTTCATCTTGTTCATGGTTCTTTTCCTTCCTGTGAGATTTCTTTAACCGACATTTCCATCTAATTTGCTCAGTTTAATGTGCTCAGCAACATTCATCCCTGCCGAAAATTCTGCCCTTCTCTATTTGCATGCGCTTATAGCAAAATGGACAACAGCCATTGTATCTAAGTTCATTGCTTTTGTAAAGGCAGATTCGATGGCATAGTGGTTGTAATACATGTGGTCTTCTGCCAAAATCTTTTGGAACGGTCCTACCAGCCTATCTGAGCCGGTGCGCTCGCACGAAGCACGCCCAAACATGGCCCAATTTTCGCCAGTTGACCTATACAACCCATTATCTGCCAAATTCGCAAAAATGCCCATCTCATAAGTGCTGTATTATCGGCAAGTTAGAAAAAACATGAAATTTGCAAACGTTTTATATATCCGATGGTCAAGTTCAGTATTTTATTCGGTCGGGATCAGAGCAACCGGATTCAATGACCGGCGTGTTGCCTTGTCCGACAATTTCTCGA
>JAUXAH010000461.1 GCA_030614945.1 Phycisphaerae bacterium | reverse complement strand
ACCTTTGCTGGAACTTTCGCAGAAACAGGCTCGGCGAGTTCTTCCCTTTCAGCCATTGGATTCCTACCTTTTTCTTGGGTGCTGGGGGTTATAAACCTTTCTGACTTTAGCACACCATAGTAAAATTTAAATACCCCCTTGACCTACGTTTCCATTGGAGAATTGGAGGCTTGAATATGCAGGCGGCAAAATCTATTTACCAGAATCAGAATCATCCCGGCTTTGTCCTCATCCCTAGGCCCGTGGTCGAGGCTCTGGTGAATTCGCTCGGGCCCCGGACAGTCCAGGCGATCCGAAACCCCTCCGACTTCGACCCAGAAGTTTTTCTCCAAGAATTTAGTGACGCTTGCAGGATAGACTACCACTTGCGGCCATTGACCGTCAAGTGCCACATGCTCCATGCAAGAAGATTGGTCGACTTTCTCGGCAAGCACCCCCGCTACGCTTCACTCCACGAATTGCGCCGGTTTTTGGATGTTGATCAAAATCAAAATGCAGTCAAAACTATCCGTGTGCTGTACAAACGATTCATCCATAGCGATCTGGCGTCGAGTTTCAAGGTGCATCAGACCATCCCCCACCCCATTATTGTCCCAAATCGCGCTCAACTTCAAGAGACATATGATAATTTGGAGACGACTGAACTGCGTGCCATGTTTTTGCTCATAGCGAGTTCAGGGGGGAGAATCCATGAGGCGACCGAATTGACGCCCGAAAAAATTGACCTCGAAAAAAGGATGATAATGCCGGGTCAGAACATCGGGCGCACCAAATTCCAGTGGGTCTCGTTTTTTAACGATGAAACGAAGGCGGTCTTGGAAGAGATGTTTGATGAATGGTTCCCCCTCCCCGGCAGGAAGATTTTCATGACACATCCAGATACCTTTACAAAAAAATTTCGTAAGGCCAGCCGACCGTGCGGTTTCAAGATCACGTCCCAAACATTGAGGGAGTGGTTCTGCAACGAGATGGGAAGGCTCAGGGTGCCAGACCGCTACGTCGACGCCTTCTGCGGGAGGGTGCCGAAAAAGGTGCTCGGAAGGCACTACACGGACTACTCGCCCGAGAAGCTGAAGATAATCTATGACAATGCGAACCTGAGGGTGCTCGATAACGGGATGGATTCAAGCGAGGATGGGGGAATGAGGAATTACCCAAGTCAACCCCTTAAACTCTCGCCCCGCTTGGATCCCCGATGAGGGGGCAAATCCATGAGGGGCTTTTTTGGTTGGAAATTCCACGGTAAGAGCGATGACAAGTGCCTAGAATATGTGCGCGCCGTGAAGCGCGAGGTCAAGAAGTCACATCGTATGAAGAAACATATTTTTAAAAGGGTGTGGCGCAAATAAAAATGCGATGCAAACGAAGGAATTGGCAGCGGCAATCGTCATTGGCTTCATCGGGGGAGTCGTGGCGGCAAAGTTACTGATCAAACCAAGAGTAGTCGAGGTCGAAGTAGCGATCCCCGAGTGGGAGTTTCCGAAAAAAGGGCCGAGGGTGCGCGAAGTAAACAGGAACCCCAAAATCTACGGCCGCCGGGAAATCTTTTAGTTTCGATGCGTGGCGAGGATACCTGTCGCAGTGACAGGTAGTCGGGGTGTCGTGTCTTTATAAACCCCGAGCACCTGGTACTCGGGGTATTTAAACCTCGAGCCGAGGTCGGGGTGCCGCCATCATAGGAGCTTGACTAAAAAGAAACCACCATTAGTAAACCACATTAAGTGGTCGGGGTGCCCCCCGGAAATAGCTACTAATAGCTATTAATAGCTATGAAGCGTGAGCTTAAAGTTCACTCGCGAGGTATTGGCGCCAATACCTAGGGAGAACTCGCTGAGTTGGGCAGGCGATTCCCCATCCGACTTACTAAATACGCACGATTCAACCGTTTTAAGGGAATTGATGGCTAAAAAAGCCAAACCGAGCGCGTCGTTGGCCGCCCCACCCATTGTCAGCCTTGGGGTC
>JAUXAH010000152.1 GCA_030614945.1 Phycisphaerae bacterium | reverse complement strand
GGAATCGCTTACTACGCACTGGCCTACATCATGAAACTGTGAACAAATCGGCCGAAAATGCGCACACTGTTAAGTCGTGGCACGAGTTTACAATGCAGTGGCTAATCGACATCATTCTCGAAAAAGTGGCTGCGGTCGGCTACGCCTTACAGTCGTGGGTACAGGATCAGGGCTACCTAACGACAAGCTTTGTCGACCGCGGTGACCCGCCGGTACGCGACTTCAATGCAGGACATTTTATAAAAGATTATACGTGGCACGACCTTGACCTTAGTAGTATAGTCCCGGAGGGGGCTAAAGGCGTTCTCTTTTGGGTATCGATTACGAACGCAACTATCAACAGGAACGCACAATTCAGAAAGGCAGGTAATATCAACATTTATAACATTTCGAGGATAATGATCCAAGTAGCAGGCGTCACCAACTCTCAAGACCTGTCATGTCCCATTAGCACAGCTCGTCACCTTGAATACAGAATTAGCTCTTCCGGCTGGTATGCCATCGATTTAACTGTCAAAGGCTGGTGGTTATAATCACAAAACGAGATGAACTATTCGCAAAGTTTGGTCCGCTTCTCACCGAAGCTATCGTCGATTTTGTTCTTGACAACCTCAACACCCTGCGTCAAGAACAAGGCATGCCCGAAATTTCAAAAAACGAGTACCTCGAGCAGTTGAGCAACCACGTTTCGGAGCTCGAACCCTACGACTGGATGCTGGAGATTCAGTAATGTCTGAGCCATTCAAACCACAACTTCGTCTCGTAGTTCAGGCCAGCATACCACTCTCGAGCGCCGAAGAAGGCGATTCAGAGTACGAAGACCTGAAAGTTCACCTTCTTGCCATCAGTCCCGACATCACTCTGAGCGGCCAGATAATGAAAATGCTCGAACCATGCTGTAAGGAAAAACCGAAAGGAGACCCTCGTGGAAAAAATCCTTGACTGGCTCAACGCGAACCACTGGTACATCATCGCGGGAATCGTCATATCTATACTTCTTTTCTGGGCCTACGGTTGTGAATCACAGGTAACCTCTATGCTCAATCCTAACGTAAAAGTCAACCGTGCTGGCCTGCAAAACGAATTACAGTACATTGTCGGTCAAGTGGAGGTTAAAGTCTCTGATCTTGACCGTCAGGACGAAATCAAGCAGGCTTTGCTAGATTCAGTTAATATTATAGGGGTCGGCGGGTCCATCAATCCGTCAGGCCTGGTAAACTTGGCAGCCTGCATCGGTGCAATCTCATTCGGCCTGAACCGTAACCAAAAGCTCAAAAAACTTTCAGGTTAATGCTCTGTCCCTTCATGACATTCATAAAGCTCACGAAGGGCAAAGTCGCTTTGGTTGATCCTGTTGACTGGCTCCTCTACGACCGCCCCGGATGGAAGGCAAAACTTTCGCGTGGCGGATGGTACGCATACCGCGTTGATTTTGTCAACGGCAGGTTCAGATACACATATTTGCACCGACTAATCGCTCACACCCCACCAAGAATGATCTGTCATCATCGCAACGGCTACGGACTCGATAATCGCAGGGCAAATCTCGAAAACATGACGCCAACCCACCACGAGCAGCTCTCACGAATGCGGCGAATCTCACGAATAAACGCGGTTAAATAGAGGTGTACCGCTCGGGACACTGGAGAGAACATGCCGATAGTAAAATAAAGCCGTGTAATAAATCAAAAATACCGTATAATACACCCATGACAATGCTGAAAATGTGCAACGGAATAATCGAAATCGAGGGCACAGTAAAAGGTGATGTATACCGCAAAGACCAATGTGGACAGCACGTCCAAGCATTCCCACGACTGATAAAACACGAACCGAGTCAGAGCCAAAAGAAACAACGCAGAGCTTACCGAATGGCACTAGCCTACATCAGAAAAGAATCAACCGTTGAATTCGCATCACTATGGCAGCAATACGCAAATAACCACGCAAAACCAAATCGAAAAGGTGAAATGATAACCCTCACATGGTGGCAAATGTTCATGAAAATCAATCTAGTACGTCTCCGCAATGATCTCGAGGTATTACATTATCCTCCTGAATAATAACCGGCGTAGTCCAAAGACGAGGCTCTACGTCCCAGAGTGATGGAGCACCACAGAAAATGAACACTTCTAAGTGATGGCCGACGCACAGAACCATCGCACTCTAAGTGATGGCCGATGCTAAGAATCATCATCACTCTAAGTGATGGCCGATGCTAAGAACCATCGCAACACTAAGTGATGGCCGATGCTAAGAACGCTGTCGCTTTCTCCTATGCTCCTTCTCGACCTGCCCGTCCCTACGCCCGGCGTCCCGACCATCGTGGTCGGGCCGCAAAGGTCGGGGCCGGGCCGGGGGCCCCCAGGTCGCTCGCTGCCGTCCGCAAGCGGCCGGCCGCCCTTGTTCCGGGCATCCCTGCCCTTCTCCTCGCTTCCCGGGGGGGCGGGGGGGCCCCCGGCCAATGGCCGTTCCCCTTCCGCATAGCACCGGCTCGGGCCTTCGGCCTCTCTTAATCCTCGCCGTTTCGCTCCGCAAAAATCTGCGAAGCGAATTATTTTTACTCCGGTTCGGTCGTGCGAATGTAGCTAATTTTGCCGACCCATCCCTGGGCCTCCACAAAACCAATTATTCGCACTACAAGACGGGCAGAGCCCGGGCAATGAGCCCGAAACGGGATTCTCACTTCTGCCCGCTTGTCCCGAACCGTAAACCCGCCGTTAGCTATTGCCGGCGGGGCGGTCAAAAACCAGAGCAGCAAAGCCCCCCACCAGACCCACGACCGTCTGTCATGTTGCTTGCTTTCCGCTCTGGCTACTCGGCGTTGTCCCCGCGTAGACCGCCCTCCCGGACGGTTTGACCGCCCACGCCGAAAGAACTGCAATTTTTTTGCCTCCCCAACCCTTTTAGCGAGGGAGGCAAGTTTTTTTCAGAGAAAGTATCTTATTATGCGAAATAGGACGCCCAGAATCACTCAGGATAAGCAAACGCAAGCCGACCCTACCCCTGATACCCCCTTTCTTGAAATAGGCGATTTTGCTGATTATGTCGCTTTTCATAGAAAGTGCGACCTAATCGCGAGGAGCTCCTCTAGCATCCCCGAAAAAATGTCGCAAAAAAAATGTCGCTTTTGTGATTGACACGATGTCTGTTTGCCGATATAGTGAGAGGAAATAATGTCGCTTTAGCAGAAAGGAGCTAAACCATGAAAGTCAAAGAAGTGATCCTAAAGTACCACGCGATTGTTCCGTTCCCATGGATACCCTCGAAACTCAAAAAAGCCGGACATGACCCAATGGAAATGTGCCGCAGCATCGGTGAGGAAATCGGCGAGTGCGAGGACAAAGACACCCCGAGCTCAAAAGCGGTCCTCGACACACTGAAAGACTTAGGAGTTATACCGTAACACCGGCTGAGCCGGAGAAAGTTTAGCCTATGAACGCTGAAGACTTATCGTTACCTCGAGGACACTACCTGCCATACCAGAAACCAAAAACGAATCCCTGGAAATTATCCAAGAAAAGACTAGATCACATGAGCCCAGAACAATTACTCCAAGACGTTGCGGTTCTGATAGCAGCCACCGCAAAAAAAAGCACTGGCCGAGTCCACGTGATTCGGCAAGGTAACGAAATTAAAGTTATCTCAAGCAGCACCCGGACATCGCCAGTCAAACCAATCGCCAGTTACGATGCAGTGAAGGCTCGAGAGGGCTTGACTGTAAAAGAGTGGTCGATATTAATCCGCCGTCTAGCTAACACTATGAAGGAGATCGAAAAGTGCAGAGAACAATCAAAACCCTAACGAGTCAGGAAACCTCACTATTGCTTAACGAACTCTGTGCGGTCGAGAGCGTAGCTGACCGCACACCGAAAAAAATTCGTAACTACGTAATCGCTTTGCTCATGCTTGACGCAGGCCTTCGAGTTGGCGAGGTAGTCGGCCTGCAAATCCGCGACCTGATTTTCAGCGGTGAGCCGGTTCTGGCTTTGACCATCCGACCGGAAATCTCAAAGTCAAAAGCCGAGCGTACGCTGCCGCTTTCGGACAGACTCCGAAAGGCTCTTAAATTTATGATCGCTAAATTACCGAACGCCGGGGTACTGCCCGGCCAACGTCCAATGTTCTGGCGTGGGGCCTACTACTACAGCACAACAGAGCCCCATTATCTCGACTGCTCACCTATCACCACGCGACAGGTCCAGCGAATAATCGGTAGGGCTTCACATCTTGCTTTCGGTCGCAGCATCCACCCTCACAGTCTACGTCATACATTCGGAACCCGTCTGGCTAAAGTTTTGCCAATCAAAGGTGTTCAGGATGCACTTGGCCATCGGCAGTTGAGCTCAACACAGGTCTACATCCACCCGGACGCTGCTGACCTCAAAAATGCGGTTGACACCATCGCTGGGAACGATACAATCTAGCCGAAGTGTCAAGAACACCGTGGCTTGTGTAGAGAGCGGCACTTTTCACAGCAAAAGTGTCGCTTTTTTTTTTACCTTTGAAATCTTCAAGGATTTCACCTCATATCTAACAGGTAACTCACAACCGGTTCAGCCCCCTAAAGGGGGCTGGAAAACCAACTTTTCACAATTTCACATTGTATATTACTACTACTAATATATTATTCTAGTATAATATTAATATAAGGCCTTGCGGCCTGTGAAATTGTGAGAACTTAATGGGCGATAACGCTGTACCATACCCTCCAAGCGGAGACTGCCCTGACTGTTGCGACAGCCTGCCTGCGACACTATTCGCAAGGCTCGTACTCATCCCCCCTGTCGAGGGTCCATACGAAGGGATCGTCTTTCAACACGCAGTAGAGAAATGTTGGTACACTGGTATTATTTGGGACGCGGTAATGAATTGGGTCGGTTTCGCTTGCTCATATTGTGGCGGCGGTGGAACTACCGTACACTTAAGCTGCTACAACAGGCCATATTGTATCGGTCAGGATTCCATCGTTCCACATTTGGGCTGTTTCCCACCGGCCACCGGGTCAAACCCCACAGATGATATAATCTACAGCATTACATAGACATATATATGGCAACCTTTACAGACGACTGGATCAACCACGTTATCGCGTTCGACTACGGCTTTTACCCTGTCGAGCCCGCTAAGTACGAACCATCCGACAACGTCTTTGACAACCGCTGGATTCGTCTCGCCCGACAATTCGATGGTACAAACGCATTGATATTATTCAACCCATTCGAGCTCGAACCGGACGAACCTTAAAAATTTTGCTTGACATCTTCTTCGGCACCCCCTTAACATTGTCAA
>JAUXAH010000463.1 GCA_030614945.1 Phycisphaerae bacterium | reverse complement strand
GAGATGCGGTCGGCAATTGAGCAGCTTTCGATGTCGATGCTTGTTACGATTGGTTGTAATTCGGCGGGGAAAGAGTCTTTCTTTTGGTGGCAGTTTATTCCTATGCCGAGGATATAAGCACCGCCTGCGTTATTTAACTTTGATTCGAGGAGGATTCCGGCCACCTTTTTGCCGTTTAGTATTATATCGTTTGGCCATTTGATTTTTGCTTCTGTGCCGCCGATTTTGCCCAGTCCATCGGCGACTGCCACGGCGCAGGTAAGCGAGAGCAGCTCGGGGTTTAGCTTGCAATCGGTTAAAACAATCGAACAGAGAATACTGTCTGCTCGGCTGCTGTGCCATTTTGTGCCGGCTCTGCCACGGCCGGCGGCTTGCTCTTCGGCGAAGATTACCAGGCCGTCATTTTTTTTATTTTTTGCGTATTCGGCAGCGATGTCGTTCGTGCTTGATGTACAGCTATAGACGAGGATTTTGCTGCCGATGCGTTTGGTTCTTAGATTTGCTTTTATCTTGTCAGGGTCGAGTTGGTCATCTTTTGGCATAGTTTTGGTTACCTGTCGAGTCCAATGTCAACGGCTCTTGCCGAATGAGTGATTGCGCCTACGGCAATTCTATCGATGCCGCATTGGGCAATAGCTGAAACGTTGCTCAACGTTATGTTGCCTGAGGCCTCGAGGAGGGGTTTTTTGTTTTTGCCGCGCATTTCGTTTCGCATGTCCACAGCGTGTTTTAGCTGCCATTGGCCCATATTGTCGAGCAGCACAATATCGATGCCCGGAATTTTTAACACGTGGTTGAGCTGGTGATCGACGTGGTCAACCTCGACAGCGATAAATTTGGCGCCTTTGACCTTCATGGCTTTTTGGATTATTTTTTTCAGTTTTGGGTAGAAGTTTCTGCCTAATTGCGCCAGATGGTTATCTTTAATCAGGACAGCGTCATATAATCCCAGTCGGTGATTATATCCGCCGCCACACCGGACGGCGTACTTCTCCAGGATTCGCCAGCCAGGCATTGTCTTTCTCGTATCGTAAATCTTCGCTTTTGTCCCCTGAATGGCACGGACAAATTTGCGTGTTGTCGTAGCTATTCCGCTGAGCCGCTGCAGGAAATTGAGCATAACGCGTTCGGCACTCAGCGTGGAGTGCAAAGGGCCTTCGATTGTAGCGATTTTGCATCCGACGTAAGCCGACTGGCCGTCTTTTACGAGGACCCTTAGCTTGAGTCTTTCGTCGAAGCATTTGAGGATTTCTCTGGCGACATCCATCCCACATACCACTATTTCCTCGCGTGATATGATATTGGATTTGGCCATAGTATCGTCTCTGAAGAGAAGCTCGCTGGTCATATCGCCCCGCCCGAGGTCTTCTTCAATTGCCATTCGGATTAGGGGACGTACTTTTGCAATGTTAAGTTTTTTCATCTTACTTTTTCCTTGGCCGCAAAAAGGCACAAAAAACACAAAAGTAATTATTTAGCCGCAAAAAGGCACAAAAGTCACAAAAAGATATATATCAAAAATTATCGCTGAGCACGTATTTTTTTATCTGTAGCTTGGGTCCACCAAAATTGATTAGAAGTCCATGTTCAATTCGAGAAGCTCTAAGATATCCGAGAAGCTGCGCTATATGTTCGTTGGCCAGTGTTTTACACGCTTTCACCTCTACAATCAGCCTATCATCGACAAATAAATCGGTGTGGAAGTCGCCCAACAATGTGTCATCTTCATCATACACACTTAGCGGATATTGTTGTTCAACCTTAATACCTTTCTTTTCCAAACGGTGTACCAAAGCATTCTCGTAAATTTTTTCGAGATGTCCATGTCGTAGATAGCAATGTATATCAAAGCTTGCTTCACGGATCACGTCGCATAACTGTTTTATATCCTGATTTTGCAAAATCAACACTCTTTCTTGAGCCACGAAAAGGCACAAAAATCACAAAAAA
>JAUXAH010000508.1 GCA_030614945.1 Phycisphaerae bacterium | reverse complement strand
GAGTCGGTCACCGAAGCGGTTTTGTTTGCCAGCGATGAGCCTCTCTCGACGGAGCGGCTGGCTGACATTGTTGGAACATCCGTAAAACAAATCCGCAGGCACATCAAAAACCTCAACGACAAATACCAGGCCAACAATAACGCCTTTAGAATAGAGCAAATTGCCGGCGGTTATCAAATGCTTACCTTAAGTCCTTACAATCACTGGCTCAAAAAGCTGCTTCGTGTCCGCAGCGACAGCAAACTAAGCCCAGCGGCCCTGGAGACGCTTGCGATAATTGCGTACAAACAGCCGGTTATCCGGGCCGATATCGAGACCATCAGGGGTGTTGCAGTCGGCGAGATAGCTCGAAGTCTTATGTATAAGGGACTGGTCAAGATTGTTGGCAGGGCTGAAGTCTTAGGCAGGCCGATGTTATACGGAACAACAAAAAAGTTCCTTGAAATCTTCGGCCTGAATTCACTCAAAGACCTGCCCAAAATCGAAGAACTAAAAAAGCCCTCTATCTGAGCTAATCCCAGGGCAGCTTCTTTGCGTCGGGGCTGATGGTGTGTTTTGGTCTGGGGTGGTCGGCGTTAAAGGCGTACATATCCTCTTGTTTTTCAATGACGACGAAGCTTTCATCAATCGAGCCGTCCGGCTTCGTGACTTTATCAAGCGAAAGTCCCAGGTGCTTCGCAAGAAATTTGTAGGCGCTTGTCAAATCGACAAGGACGAAGGCGGAGGACTTTTTTGTTTCAAACTTGATAACCCTCGACTTCGCCAATGCGTTCTGGTCCTCGCCGCCCAGCAGCGGTATGCTGTGGCTCCTGGAATTCAGACGGTAATAGCTCCAGCGTTTGCCTCCTTTTTTTCTGTCCCAGTAGCCGGGCAGATTGTAGTTGTCCGAGCCGAGGTCGCGTGCCCATCGAACGCCGAGGGCATCAAGCTCGAAATTGCCGAGGTCGAGATGTCCGTGATTGACCTGGTTGTAGCCGGCCTTGACACCGACAAACAGTGCCTCGGGGTCGTCCCAGTCGCTTCGGAATACGGCCACTTCGACGGGACCACGGAAATAACGGTCGAGGTCTTTGGCCGAAAGCTTTTTGCGCGGAGCAGGCACGTACCAGACCACGTGCTGGGGACTGGCGCTGCGTTTGGCAAGCTCAGCGTGCTCGGCCTCGGCAAAGAGGGGATTATTGTAAGCGCGGGCGAACCAGAACAAACAGGGCAATGTCTTTCTCGAATTCCTTTCTCCGCTGTCGGCCAGGTTCAGGTACATTCCAGTCGGGCCGGTCATATATATCGGGAAATTTGCCGCTTCGGCCAGTCATTCTCCTGCGCAACGTCGACCAAACGAATCCAGAGTCGGACGACGCTCGGGATGGAGACAACAGCGGCACGACCCTCTCTTTCGGCATCAACCCTTCTACTGCGGATGGAATGGCGGTCGCGGTGGTCTATCGGAACGAAGATGACGACCCCGCCCCAGCCCCGGATACCGGGACCCTTATAGACGCCAGGAATGACGTCAGTGGTGGCTGTTACATATCGACTGGCTATGAGGAAGTACCGTCTGATCATGTGACAGGCACCCAATTCAACTTTGTCTGGGACCTGAATAGAGATGTTAGTCGCGACAGCGGGGTAGCTGTAGGGTTTAATCCCTATACCGGCCCCCCCCTTGACCCGAATGCTCACGATCCCGACCCGGCTGATAATGCAACAGATGTGTGCCCCAGCGTGGTCCTAAGCTGGACCCCGGGAGAGTATGCCGACACACACGATGTATATTTCGGCAC
>JAUXAH010000299.1 GCA_030614945.1 Phycisphaerae bacterium | reverse complement strand
GGTGTTGATATTGACGTGAGGCGCGACGACCCGTATGCGGTCTATGGTGAGTTAGACTGGAATGTAATTACCCAACCTGCAGGTGATGTCTTTGCGAAGGCCGTTGTCCGTCTTCTCGAGACCTTTGAATCCATTAAGATAGTCAGACAGGCCCTCGAAAAGCTACCGGACGGCCCTGTCGCTGTGGAAGTCAAGGAAATCCCGCCAGGCGAAGCGGTCGGACACGTTGAGGCGCCAAGAGGTGAAACGTTTCATTATGTCCGCAGTGACGGCGGCAACAGGCCGGTCCGCCACAAGGTCAGAGCGCCGAGTTATGTTAATGTGCCTTCGTTTAAGGCCTCGTGCATTGGTGGACATATTGCTGATGTTACAATTACGCTCGCAGCGGTCGACCCCTGCTATAGTTGCACCGAGAGATTGGCTGTTGTTGATAATAACAATAAAGTTATACACGACTACGATGCACTGCTGCAATTGAGCCGCGAGAAAACTGCACGAATTAGAAAAGAAATGCTCTAAAGACGGAGGTTTTATAAAATTGGATAACATTTTGTCCATCACGGTTTTCTTACCGCTGATTGCAGGTTTTGTCCTGCTGTTTTTGCCGAACAGAATGCGGTATTTCTTTAAGGGATTCACGCTGATTATTTCGGCTTTTGTCTTCGTGAGTTCAATCCAGATATTTATATCCGCCCCACTTGATTGCGCGTGGCCTATTTTTCAGATAGGCAACCTGAAATTAGACCTATTGCTGAATGTCACGCCGCTGGGAAAATTTATACTAATGTTCGCTATGGGTTTTGGCCTGTTAATAACCTTGTATTCACTAAAATCACGAGCCACGGGCTCCGGAGCACGAGCCCAGCCCCTCGGAGGGGCGGGACGAGCCGCAAATATTTATTATGGTTCCATCCTGCTTACGATAGGCGGCTCGGCAGGAGTATTACTTTCCAATCATTTACTGCTTTTATTGATATTCTGGGAAATCGTTACCGCTTCACTGTATCTTCTTATAACAACGGGCGGCAAAAACTCTAATTTCGCAGCGACGAAAAGTTTCGCGATGATAGGGGCCTCCGACGCCGCTTTCCTGCTCGGCATTGCAATGGTATGGGTACATTCAGGGACGTTTGTCATCTCGGATATTAGCCTGGAAACTACTTCTGCAATTCCAATTATCGCCTTCTTACTGCTTTTGACCGCTGCAATTACCAAGGCGGGTGCGTTGCCTTTGCATACCTGGCTTCCCACCGCAGGTGTTTATGCCCCGGCTTCAGTGATGGCGCTTTTGCCTGCTGCGCTCGATAAGCTTTTGGGAATTTATTTGCTTGTAATAGTTGCCCGTGGGATATTCAAGCCCGATTTGGGCGCTTTAACTGTTGTCCTGGCGATTATCGGTGCCGCTACAATCATTATTGCTGCGATGGTGGCAATAGTGCAGCACAATCTGAAAAAGCTGTTAGCCTACTCCGCAATTAGTCAGGTTGGTTATATGGTATTAGGCATAGCGACGATGACGCCCGTAGGTATTGCTGGCGCAGTATTTCATATGTTGAACAATGCAATCTATAAATGTTGCTTATTTCTTGGGGCAGGGGCGGTTGAACAGGCGACCGGAACGGCTGAGATGGATAAACTCGGCGGCCTGGGCAAAAAAATGCCACTAACCTTTGCTACTTTTCTCATTGCTGCTCTGAGCGTTTCCGGCATCCCGCCCTTCAACGGTTTTGTTTCCAAATGGATGCTATATCAGGGCGTAATCAAAATGGGAGCTGACGGTACAGCCGCGGGGGCCGGGTTGTGGCCCATCTGGCTGATTGCCGCTATCTTCGGAAGTGCGCTTACATTAGCATATTCGGTAAAGATTATACACTCAGTGTTTCTTTCACGTTTGCCTTCTGAACTTAAAGAGGCAAAGGAAGTTTCGCTGCCTATGAAAGTCCCAATGGTTATACTTGCTTTGCTGTGTGTGTTCTTCGGAATCTTCTATCGCGTACCGCTCCAGTGGTTCATTTATCCTGCCTTAAAGGCCTTGAATGTGGAAACCGGTGCTGAGATTTTCGTCGGCACCTGGGAATCCGGCCTCGCTACAATCCTGATAATAGTTGGTGTTGGTCTTGGTGTGCTCATTTGGCTTGTCGGGAAACTGTCAAGAATGGTCAGAATCGTGCCCACCTGGACCTGCGGCGAAGTGCAGACTAATGAACAAATGACAATACCAGGAACGCATTTCTACAAAACGGTTTCCTCTATGGGCGGATTAAAGCAGCTTTATACAGGCCAGGAAAAAGGCCATTTCGACACATATAATCAGGGCGGCAGAGCAGGACTGGTCTTGACAGGATTTCTGCGATGGCTGCATTCCGGCATGCTGCCGATGTATTTGACCTGGGTAACTCTGGGATTATTGATAATCCTATTTATAATTTGCAAAATTTGGTAGTGTTGTCATTGTGAGGCCTGCGAAGCAGGCCGTGGCAATCTCATTGATTACGTTTTGGATTGCTTCGTTCGCCTTAGGCAGACTCGCAATGACGGAAAGGACGGTTGCGATAACGATGTTGGTATTCTACATTTTACTGCTGTTTATAATAATCGCGGCAATTATTGCCGTGGAGACTAAATATCTGTTAAGTGCCGTGATTTGTGTCGGGGCAATTGGCTTCGGTGCTTCTATAATGTTCCTGTTTCTGCGAGCGCCCGACATTGCAATAACTCAGATTGTCGTGGAAGTTCTGGGCTTGATTATCCTGATTCGTGCCTGCATTTCTCGCGAGTTGACTTTTATCAGTGGTCCCAGAGAATTTTTCGGAGTGGTTGTTTCGGTGGTGATTATCTTCGTAATTTTCCTGGCTGGCATAAAAATTCTTGAGACTTTGCCTGATTTTGGCACTGCTGCTTTTACTGCCGCTGCTGAAGCTCCCCAAATACCGGAACCTGCCGCGCAATACTACATTGAAAATGGCTTGCAGGAGACGGGAGCGGCAAATCTTGTAGCCTCGGTCATTCTCGATTTCCGTGCCTACGATACGCTCGGCGAAGCGACCGTACTGTTTACTGCGATTATCGGGGCAACTGTTATACTGAGAAAAAAGCCCAAAAAGCTGCTGGAGGACGAGTAGAAAAATCAAAAATTAAAAATCAAAATGCAAAATGACAA
>JAUXAH010000715.1 GCA_030614945.1 Phycisphaerae bacterium | reverse complement strand
GCCTTCGAGCTTGAAGGCTTTGGTGCGGGGCCGGGGATTTTCGGATCCGTGCCCGGCTGAGTTTGGAACGGCTCGACCAAGCCAGTCTATCATTGGTCGCGGGAAGCGCCGCTCTACGTCAGGGCGATGGTCCTGACGGTGAGGGTTGTCGATAAGCCATGCCCACATGATCTGTCTACCCTTATCGTCGATCAGGGCTTCGGGGGCAAAATACGTCTTGTCCACCCAGGTCATTCGGCCGTGATTGTCGGGGATGAATTTGTCGTTCTTCTTGTCGTAATCACCGATGTAATACTGGCAGCCTTTGTTGTGACTGATGAAGAGCAACAAGTGCTTATCGCTCGGCTCGCCGCCATCGCCACTTCTCGGCAGGGGTAAGAAACTGGGACACATGTTGTCTTCGCTGTCATCGGTCCACTTGGGATTCCGTTCGTAGAAGACACCCTTGTATTTCCATTTTTTCAGGTCTTCGGACTCGAAGAGGTAAACGCGGTCGCCTTTCATGTCCTGCGGCGAGTCGGGCTTTTGGCCGTACTTTCTAAGTACGAGCAGATTCCCGGTGCACATGTAATACTTGCCGTCCTTTTTCCAGATGCTGGTCGGATCGGCTGAACCGTAGATCAGCTTTTTGCCATTTTCGTCAACGGTTTCGGTCATGCCCCATTCTGTCGATTTGATAACGGGGTTGGCGGCAAGTTTCTGCCAGTTGCTGTAATGCGGGTCGCTGCTTTTGGCTATTCCTATGCCCTTTGCGCCGCTTAGCATCCAATACGAAAGGTACGCCGTGCCGTCGTTGTCGAGGAATCCGCCACCGCTAAAGCAGCCGTCGTCACCATCGCCGGGGCCGATGGAGTCGGGATGATGCCGCCAGTGGACCAGGTCTTTGCTGGAGATGTGTCCCCAGCAGACTCCAACACCTTTACGATGGTAGAGGTACATCAAGTGGTATCGTCCGTTGGCGTAGAAACAGCCGTTTGAATCGCCGGTAGTGTCATCCGGGGGGCAGAAGTGGTAGCCGGGGCGAT
>JAUXAH010000478.1 GCA_030614945.1 Phycisphaerae bacterium | reverse complement strand
GGTGTTGATGGGAGACTTGAACAAATAAATGAGCAGCTGGCCTATAAGCGATTCAGTATCGGCCGGTATTATCAAAAAACCGGTAACGAAGAGTCGGCTAATTTATATTACCGAATGGTAATACGTGATTGGCCGGAGAGTACGGCTGCAGAAATGGCAAAGGAAAAGATAAATCAAGAATTAGAAATCAAGAAGCAAAATGACAAATAAAAATTCAAAAAGAAAAGGGAAAAATCAACGTTTTGTTTTTGCAGTTTCTTCGGGTTTAATTATTTCCGTCTGCCTGGGTTTTTGCGGATGCGGCCGGATGAGCGGCTATTCCGACGAAACGCTGTTTCCTGAAGATGTTGGCAGCGTTTACGTGGAAATGTTTGACAGCAGAAGCTTCAGGCGTGGCGTGGAGTACGAACTGACCGATGCGCTGGCAAAACGTATCGAGGCAGATACGCCCTATAAGATAATCTCCAGCCGAGACCGGGCTGACACGGTGATAAGCGGACAAATTGTCGGGGTGGGTGAATTGGTGCTTACGAGGGAACGAGAGACCGGCCGGGCACTGGAAAAAGAGGTGGAACTGCGGGTGGTGGTCAACTGGAAAAATCTAAAGACGGGAGAGCTGCTGATAGACAACCAGTCGGTCGCCGCCTCAGCGAGCTTTTCAGAGTGGCAAAATCAGGGCTTCAACTATGCCTCAGCGCTTGCGGCAAACAATCTGGCAAGAAAAATCGTAGAATTAATGGAAAAAGAATGGTAAGAAGCGTGAAGTGTATCTCGTGAAGCGAGATGAGAGATGCTAAATTATGAGTAACGGTCAAAACAGAAAGCCGAGTCAACCGGGTCCCGGCCCACGAGGCCAGGGAGGCAAAAAGCCGCCGCTGCCGCGCTATAAGCGGGGGCCGTTTACCTACCTTGTAATTGGACTTGTGCTGTTGAGCGGGTGGGCGATGCTGCAGCAATTGCGAGGTAGTGACGATATCGACTGGGATGATTTCGAAAGGCATCTCAAAAATGATGAAATCGAAAGTATAGAGATTGGTGAGACCGAGATTAGAGGCAAGTTTAAGCCGGGGATACTCGGCAGGGACAACAAAACGCTCAAATCCTTCACGGTAGATTACAACCAGGAATGGATGATTGAACAGCTTTTCAAGATAAAGGAGGAAAGCGGAAGCGAAGTGGAGGTGAAATTTACCAAGCAGCGTATCTGGCTTATTATGCTGATACAGTGGGTCTTGCCGCTGCTTATATTGGTGGGAATCTTCTACTTTCTGTTTGCGCGGAATCTTCGCAGCGGCGCCGGCGGGATGTTGATGTCGTTTGGTCGAAGCAGGCATCGATTACAGGACAAAGACCGTGTTAAGGTTACATTTGAGGACGTGGCTGGTGTCGAAGAGGCAAAGGAAGAAGTGGCTGAGATAATAGAATTTCTGAAAAACCCGAAGAAATTTCAACGGCTTGGCGGCCGTATTCCCCGCGGAGTTTTACTTATAGGTCCTCCCGGCTGCGGAAAGACATTGCTTGCAAAGGCGATAGCGGGCCAGGCCGATGTTCCGTTCTTCAGTATATCCGGCAGCGATTTCGTAGAGATGTTTGTTGGTGTGGGGGCATCGCGGGTGCGCGACCTGTTCAAGCAGGCCAAGGACAATTCGCCCTGTATTATTTTTCTTGATGAGGTTGATGCGATCGGTCGCAAACGCGGCGCCGGTTATGTCGGTGGCGGGCACGACGAACGTGAACAAACACTAAATGCAATTTTAGTTGAGATGGACGGGTTTGATACGAACGACCAGGTAATAGTGATAGCGGCGACGAACCGGGCGGATATTTTAGACCATGCATTGACGCGTCCTGGAAGATTCGACAGGCAAATTACTGTACCTCTGCCGGATTTG
>JAUXAH010000158.1 GCA_030614945.1 Phycisphaerae bacterium | reverse complement strand
GGTATTGACATACATCCCGGAGCAAGAATAGGCAGGAACTTCTTTATCGACCACGGCACCGGCGTTGTAATAGGCGAAACTACCGTCATAGGTAATAATGTGAAAATTTATCAGGGCGCTACGCTCGGCGCCCTCAGTTTCCCAAAGGATGAAAGAGGAAGGATAATAAAGGGCGGCAAAAGGCACCCAACGATAGAGGACAACGTAACAATCTACGCCGAGGCAACGATATTAGGCGATGTAGTCATCGGAAAAGATGCCATAATAGGCGGCAATATCTGGATAAAGCAGTCCGTGCCGCCCGGCGTTACCGTTACAACCCCGAATCCCGATTTGGTTTACACAAAACACAAAAAACTAAAAACTTAAAGCTAAAAGTGAAAAACTATAATTCAAAATTCGAATATCGAATATCGAAATCCGAAACAAATTCGAAATTCAAATACCGAATGTTCAAAACATTATCTAAGTCGTTTCGAATTTTGTATTTTGGTCATTTGTATTTGTTTCGTATTTCGTGCTTCGGATTTCGTATTTGCCTTTTTGCTATTTGAGAGGTTGTTTTGGACGACAAACTGTTTGAAAAAATAAAGAAGCTAAAGGAAAAGCGCAACGCTGTCATACTTGCGCACAACTATCAGCCCGCTGAAATTCAGGACCTCGCTGATTTTTGCGGCGACTCCCTGGGACTGAGCATAAAGGCAGCCGAAACTGACGCCGGGACAATCGTATTTTGCGGTGTGCAGTTTATGGCTGAGACCGCCGCTATTCTTTCCCCCGAAAAGACCGTACTTTTGCCGGACAAATTCGCCGGCTGTCCCTTGGCTGATATGATAACCGCAGAGCAGCTCTGCGCTCTCAAGCAGGAACATCCCGATGCCTTGGTGGTCTGTTACGTAAATAGTTCCGCGGAAGTAAAGGCCGAGAGCGATTATTGCTGCACCAGTGCTAATGCCGTTGAAGTGGTCGAATCATTGCCCGCCGATAGAAAAATCATCTTTGTGCCGGACCAGCATCTCGGCCGGTTTGTCGCCGAAAGAGCCGCCAGAGACCTTGTCCTCTGGCCGGGTTATTGCCACGTACATGTCGTGATAACTGAAGACGATATTAAAAACGCAAAGGCAAAATACCCTGATGCGATTGTTATGGCGCATCCCGAATGCACCGAGCCGGTTAAAGAGCTTTCACATCAGCTCCTTAGTACCGGACAAATGCTCAAGTTTGCCGAAAAAAGCGCTGCAAAACAATTTATAGTAGCTACCGAGACAGGAATGCTCCATCCTTTGAAAAAGCAGAATCCCCGCGCTGAATTTATCGCAGCCGGCGACAGGGCGATTTGCCCTAATATGAAAAAGATTACTGTGGAAAAAGTACTTTGGGCTTTGGAAGATATGCAATACAAAGTCACCGTGCCGGATGAGATAAGAACAAAAGCAAAAAAGGCAATTGATAAAATGGTGGAGATTTTACCCCGTTAGAAATTCTATAACGCGGTGACGATATGATACACCCCGTTAGAAGTGGTGCTATTAGGAAACCAGACAGCAAGTGACTTACTTCTAACGGGGTACAAAAAGGAGTAATTTCTATCCCGCACCAATTAGGCGTGAGCCTAAGCTCAATTGGTGCGGGATGGCAATCTCATCCGTTATGTTTTAGAAAGAGGTGATAGTATGAGTTTTTCAAAAATATCTGAAAAGCAGGTTACCAGGGCCATCATATCTGAATTCGCCAGAGAATTCGAAGACTACATCGAGAACGATGTGACCATTATCGGTGCGGGACCCAGCGGACTCATCGCTGCAAGAGAGTTTGCGAGAAAGGGGGAAAAGACGCTCCTCATCGAGAGCAACAACTATCTCGGTGGAGGATTCTGGCTCGGCGGCTATCTGATGAACAAGGTGACGTTCAGGGCCCCCGCCCAGGAAATTCTCGATGAGATCGGAGCGCCATACAAAGAGGTTGAGGATGGATTATATGTTGCTGATGGGCCGCATGCATGTTCCAAATTGGTCGCTGCGGCATGTGATGCCGGCGTAAAGGTGTTGAACATGACTCAGTTCGATGATGTCGTGATAAAAGAAGACCGCGTTTGTGGCGTGGTCATCAACTGGACACCCGTATCCGCACTTCCAAGAGCAATCACCTGTGTGGACCCTGTTGGTATTGAATCGAAGCTCGTGGTCGATGCAACAGGACACGACGCAGCCGTGGTTAGCTCGCTTCAGAAGCGAGGGCTTGTGGACATAAAGGGTTTCGGGCCTATGTGGGTCGAAGAATCGGAAGATGCGGTTGTTGAACATACAAGCCAGATCTACCCGGGTTTGATTGTAACGGGAATGGCTGTTGCAACCACGTTTGGTCTTCCGAGGATGGGGCCGACCTTTGGCGGAATGTTGTTATCCGGAAAGAGGGCCGCAGAAGTTACTATGGAGGTGTTAAAAAGATGACGGAAGAGACTCAATATCATTTGGAGACCCTGGCCTTACACGCCGGCCAGAAGGTTGATTCGGATACTTTAAGCAGGGCTGTCCCGATATATCAAACGACCAGCTATGTATTTAAGGATACGGACCACGCAGCGAACCTGTTTGCCCTCAAAGAGTTCGGCAATATCTATACGCGGCTGATGAATCCTACGAACGACGTATTGGAGAAACGGCTGGCTGCCTTGGAAGGCGGAGTGGGCGGTTTGGCGCTAAGTTCAGGACAGTCGGCTATCTATGTCAGCATCTTTAATATTTGCGGCGCGGGAGGCCACATCGTCTCTTCGAACTCCCTTTACGGCGGGACAGTTACACTTTTTAATCAGACTTTCCGAAAGCTGGGCATTGAAGTTACTTTCGTTGACCCCAAAGACCCGCAGAATTTTGCCAAAGCAATCAAAGACAACACCCGCCTGATTTACATAGAAAGCATCGGAAACCCGAAGAACGATATTTTGCAGTATGAAAAGATAGCTGATATCGCCCACAACAATGGCATCCCGGTAATCTGCGACAATACTGTTACGACGCCCATTCTGTTCAGGCCTTTTGACTACGGCATCGACATTGTCGTTCATAGCTGCACAAAGTTCATCGGCGGTCACGGCACAAGCATCGGCGGTGCCATTGTTGATTCGGGCAAATTCGACTGGACAAACGGCCGCTACCCTGACCTGACTGAGCCGGACCCAAGTTATCACGGCATAAAATACGTCGAGTCCTTCGGCGAATTGGCATACATCATAAAAGCCCGGACGCAGTTCCTCCGCGATATGGGCTCCTGTATGTCACCGTTTAACGCATTTCTGTTTTTGCAGGGACTGGAGACTCTCCATCTGCGTATGCCAAGACATTCTGAAAACGCACTGAAACTTTCACAATGGCTCGAAAAGCAGGACACTGTCACTTGGGTTAATTATCCGGGACTAAAATCGCATCCCGACAATGCACTTGCGAAGAAATACCTTCCCAAAGGACAGGGTTCCATTTTGGGCTTTGGTATTAAGGGCGGCAAGAAGGCCGGCGTTAAGTTTATAGAAAATGTTAAATTAGCCAGTCACCTTGCCAACATTGGTGATAGCAAAACTTTGGTGATTCACCCCGCCAGTACGACACATCAGCAATTGACCGAGGCCGAGCAACTTGCAGCAGGTGTAACAGATGATTATATTCGTATTTCGGTTGGCACGGAACACATCGACGATATAATAGCCGACGTCGAACAGGCACTAAACGCGAGTCAAAGATAATTAGTGAATTAGAGAATTAGTGATTGGTGAGTGGAGAGTGAGCTAAAGTTGTAAATAAGACCGACTCCAAACTTTAGGCACTTTAGTCACTTGTAACTTTAGGCACTTTTCCTTCGAAGAGATGTGGGAATATACCGACAAGCTCAAAGACCATTTTTTCAACCCGCGAAATGCTGGCGAAATAGAAAACCCCGACGGCGTAGGCGAGGTCGGCTCCCTGGCCTGTGGTGATGCCTTGAAGCTCACCTTCAAACTCGATGAGAACGGCAGAATCAAGGACGCAAAGTTCAAAACCTTCGGCTGTGCAAGTGCAATCGCAACATCCTCGGTCCTGACCGAGATGATAAAGGGAAAGACAATCGACGAAGCTGCAAAAGTAACCAATAGAGATATCGCAAATTACCTCGGCGGCCTGCCCGAACAGAAAATGCACTGCTCGGTTATGGGCAGAGAAGCGCTTGAGGCCGCAATTGAAAATTACCGGACCGGAGGAAGGAAAAAACACGAGCTTGAAGGCAGAGTCGTATGTAACTGCTTCGGCGTCACCGAAAATGAAATCGAGAGGGTAATACGCGAAAACAATCTGACAACAGTCGAAGATGTAACGAATTACTGCAAGGCCGGCGGCGGCTGCGGCGGCTGCAAGGGCGAAATCGAAAAAATCCTTGAAAAAATTCAGGGTGACAAAGCAGGACAGGTCTTTGAAACAGCACCTCGATGGGCCGGCAGACTGACAAATATTCAGAAGATACAAATGATTCAACAGACAATCAATGAGCAAATCAGGCCGACACTTCGAGCCGACGGTGGTGATATTGAGCTGATTGACGTTGAAGGTGATAAAGTTATCGTGGCGTTCAGAGGTATGTGTGCCCGGTGCCGGCTGGCCGAGTTTACAATGAAGGATGTGGTCGAAGCCAAACTTAGAGAATTTGTGGCAGAGGACCTTTTTGTCGAAGAGGATAAAGAGTCCGCAAACCAGCCGCACAACCATAGAGCATAAGCAAAAGGAAAAGTAGTTTAGCCGTTGCCGGCACGGCGACGCAATACGCAATACGATATACGAGAAATGAAGACCATATATTTTGACAACAATGCCACCACAAAAGTTGCTGAGCAGGTGCTTAAAGAGATGAAGCCGTTGTTCTGCGAGCTTTACGGCAATCCTTCGAGTATGCACACATTCGGCGGGCAAATTGGCCGAAAAATCCGCCACGCCCGCCAGCTCGTGGCCGACTTGCTCGCTTCCGACCCCACTGAAATCGTATTTACAAGCTGCGGCACCGAGAGTGACAACGCCGCTATCAAAGGCACGCTGGCTGCCGTACCCAATAAGCGCAAGATTATAACTTCCAGAGTTGAGCATCCCGCTGTTTTGACCGTCTGCAGAGAGCTGCAAAATCACGGCTATACGGTGGTAGAGTTGGCAGTGGACAGGAAGGGTCAGCTCGACTTGGCGGA
>JAUXAH010000457.1 GCA_030614945.1 Phycisphaerae bacterium | reverse complement strand
CCGCCCCTCTCTCAGCTTTCCCTCGTCTCCAAACATATAACGCTCGCCTACACCATGAAGTCCCTTTCCGTTTACTTCCCCGCTGGATGTGCCAACATCGTCCAGGCATATCCATACCTTTCATACGACCCTGAATCTCCCACAACACGGCTCCCCGCCGGCACTCCTTTACTGTCGTTCCTATCCCCCAACCCCTATCTCCTCGGCGACAACATCACCGTCGTCATGGACTTCAACTTGACGATCCACGTCCGCGGCACTTGGCTCAAAATCCACGTCGTCAATCCCGATACGTTTCCTCATACAGTTGTCGCACTCTGGACAATCCTTGAACTGGAGGCACCATAGACCATGCCACAAGAACGTTACCTCCGCGCCTTCGCCTTCAACCAGATCCCCATCTTGCACCCTGCCCTTCTATACGACGATTGCGAGGGAACGTTCAACTGGGTCCCCGCCGGCGACGGCGCCGATTTTGTCGCCCAATACGATACCTCCGTTCCATACGTCGGCCTCAACGGCTTGCTTCTCCGCACCAAGGCAACCGTCCCCGCCGCCACCGACCACGTTACCGTTCTCAAACGCCTTTGGCTCCCGCCAAACCACCTCGGCCGCGTCCAGATCGTCCAGAGATGCGTCACACACAATCAGGACCTGTTTATCCAAGTCGCCCTGCTCTGGTTCGACGGCGTTAACCTTCACACCGCACAAATACGCATGGACACTGCCACCCGAGCAGTCCTCTACCGCAACATCGGCGGCACCTGGACCCCCCTGTTCGCCAATGCCTTCGAGAACGCCGTCGGCCAATGGAATCACCTCGATTTCTATACCGACTTTTCAAAGCACGTCTACGGATACGTCACCTTTAACCACCAGACCGTTGACCTCACCGGCGTGCCCGTTCTCACCGGTCTCGACCCAACGCAGATACATCTCGAACTTGTCCTTTGGCTTGAGATCCAGGGCGTCATCCAGGGCGGATGCGCTTTTGACCAAATACTCGTTACATCGGAAACCCTCTGAACGGAGAACTGATCAGTGAACCTTCGCCTCATGGTAACGCTGCCCATCGCCGAACTTCTCAGCCCCGCGCACCTTAAATCCATCCTTGCCCCGGTCATCCCTGCCCCTATTCCTGAAGACCTCACCATCGAATTCCTGCCCCCCTCGATGCTTCGCATATCGTACACGCAATCCTTCCCCGAAGTCACCGACGCCGCCGAAGCACTTTATACCCTCATCACCGATACCTGGCCGAAGTGGATCAACGTCTACCGCAAACCTCCTCTGGAGCCCTGACACCATGATCAAATCAACGCTTCTTCTCATCGCTGTCCTTCTCACGCTCGCCTCGGTCCCCGGCTGCCATTATTACATTGACGCCACTCCGCACATCATCCTGTCATCCGAACCAATCCCTCCGCCCGAGCCGAGGCCCTGATGGACGAATACCTGCACGATTTCATCGAGGGCAAACGCCCCGAGATAGAGCTGAAGCTGGCTCTCGCCATCCTTGCAATCCCCGCTTCGCAGAAGAAATACACCTGGCTCTCCTACTGCAAGGCCTCCGGAGTTAAAATCCAACGCACCGACCTGGACCTCATCCTCGGCCGTGGTGTACCCTGATGGAACCGCTCAAAGAATACCCGGCCCTGAAGATGCACCGCTACCCGCATATGCTCCCCGCGGACGTCGCCATTTGGGAGCGATTCCTGGACACCAATCCCTTCCCCTCCGCAACGATCGCTTATGATGTCCACGTCGGCACCCCGGTCAGCATTTCCCCGGACGATCCTCCGAACATTCAAAAGATGCTTTATCAACTGACCACCTTGCGCATCGATGCCGTCGTGTTCCAGCTTAACGAGACCCCCGTCATTGAGGTCAAACCAGATGCCGGCATGTCCGCCATCGGACAGGCCCTCGCCTACGCTCTCCTTTTCCACCGGCAATATCCCTCGTTCCCCCGAACCG
>JAUXAH010000422.1 GCA_030614945.1 Phycisphaerae bacterium | reverse complement strand
CGGGGTTGTAACGGTAACGCCGGGCGGCACGGACTGCTTTATCCAGATATTGCCGCCTATTATGGCATCTTTTCCGATGACTACATCGCCTAATATCGTTGCCTCGGCATAGATTGTTACGTTGTCCTCTATCGTTGGATGTCTCTTGCCGCCCTTTATTATCCTTCCTCTTTCATCCTTTGGGAAACTCAACGCGCCGAGCGTGGCGCCCTGATAAATTTTCACATTATTACCTATGACGGTAGTTTCGCCTATTACAACGCCGGTGCCGTGGTCGATAAAGAAGTTCCTGCCTATTCTTGCTCCGGGATGTATGTCAATACCGGTTCTTGTGTGTGCACATTCGGTCATAATGCGGGGAATTAACGGCACCTGTTTCAGATACAATTCGTGGGCGATACGAAACGTCGCAATCGCTATGATGCAGGGATAACTTATCACAATTTCCTCGTAAGACTTTGCGGCGGGGTCGCCATCAAAAGCTGCAGCGACGTCCCCTTTCAATAGCTGTCTGATTTTGGGCAGTTGAGCCAGTAAATGCCTGGTAACGTCCTCGGCCATTGTTCGGCATCCGCCGCTGTCACACTTTTCCATTCTGCAGCGATACTTATAAGCTCGCTCTATCTGTCCGGCAAGGTCGGTATAGACCTGGCAGAGGATATCGCCGACGATGAAATTGATATTTGATTTTGTAACCGTCCTTCTGCCGGTGTAGCCCGGAAAAAGCACTTCAAAAAGCAAATCAAGGATTTCCAGAATCTCGGCTCTCACCGGCAGGTCAGAGGCATCGATAAAATTTATGCCGGAATCGCCCTTATACGTACGGGTAATTTCGCCAACCAGATTTTCGATTTTCTTGTCGGTCAACTTGTTCTTTGGCATTGTCAGAGTCCTGCTCCTTTTGTCATTCCCGTGAAGAACTTATTTACCACTCCCTCACGGTCGTGGCTCTGTGTCCTTTGCTATTTACCTGCACTATAGTCACTTAAACATATCGGTGGAGATATATCTTTCTCCGGTATCGGGTAAAATTACCACTATTGTTTTGCCCCGGTTTTCCGGCCGCTGTGAAAGCTGTACTGCGGCCCACATTGCAGCGCCTGAGCTTATCCCCGCTAATATTCCTTCTTTCACGGCTAATTGTCGCGCTATTTCCATAGCGTCATCATTGGAGACCTGTATAATTTCGTCGATTATTTCAACATTCAATACTTCGGGCACGAATCCGGCACCGATACCCTGTATCTTATGCGGGCCCGGTTTGCCGCCGGAAAGTATCGGTGAGTCCTTCGGCTCGACCGCCACCACTTTTAAGTCTTTGTTGCGTTGTTTTAACACTTCGCCGCATCCGGTCAACGTTCCACCTGTCCCGACACCGGAGACAAAGATGTCAATCTTATGACCGGTATCATCCCAAATCTCCTCGGCGGTGGTTTCCCTGTGAATTTGCGGATTTGCAGGGTTGTTAAACTGCTGCGGCATAAAGGCATTGGTATTCTGGGCGACGAGCTGTTCGGCCTCTTCCACAGCTCCGGTCATACCATGCTCAGCGGGCGTTAGTACAATTTCCGCACCAAACAACTGCAGCAACTTTCTTCTCTCAATGCTCATCGATTCGGGCATAGTCAGTATTAACCGGCAGCCCTTTGCAGCACAGATGAAAGCAAGCCCTATTCCGGTATTGCCGCTGGTCGGCTCGATTATAACCGTGTCCGGTTTTATCAGTCCATCCTTTTCTGCGGCCTCTATCATTGACAACGCAATCCTGTCTTTTACGCTGCCGCAGGGATTAAATGCTTCAAGCTTGGCGAGAATGGCTGCTTTGTCCGAGCCGAGCTTATTGATTTTCACCAACGGCGTACGACCAACCGCAGCGGTGATATCTTCGATTATAGCACCCATCATTTCCCCTTCTGTCTATATTTGATAATTCAAGGCTTTTTTATCTTTCGTCCTATCAACCAAGTCCTGGAATGTTATAGATTGCAGGACATCCATAACGGCCTCCTGCAGCTGGGTCCAGACCTGCCTGGCCACACAATCAGCAGAGCGAGCACAGTAATTTTCGTTTTCAGTACATTCAACAGTAACGACAGGGCCCTCCAGGCAACTGAAAACATCGCTAAGTTTAATCTGTTCTGGAGCTTTGGCAAGCATATAGCC
>JAUXAH010000227.1 GCA_030614945.1 Phycisphaerae bacterium | reverse complement strand
ATACCAGAAAACAGCAAACGGCTGTTACTATCAATCCTTTTCTCAACGTACTATCAATCCTTTTCTCTATGTGTGAATATTAAATAAAGACATCGTGCAAAATCTAAACCTTAAAATCCTCCGGCTTGAAATTAAATTTCTTGCCCTCCTCTATAGCTTCGCTGGTCTTAAGCACTGCAACCGCCGTCTCATACCCAACTTCACCCGGACAGGTCAGCTCGGCCTTGCCCCGAATGGCGTCGAAGAAGTTTTCCAGGTGTGGCTGATGAACCGGCTTGGTAAGTTTTCGCAGAAGCGGATGATAATGGAACACTTTAGGGCCGCCTTCGATAGAAGGTCCAATTTTTAGAATACTTCCATCCTTCACCTCTTCAGGCATCTCGTACTCGCCGCCGATTAATTTCTTCCTGATGCAATCATTCCATCTTTTTAGCACCGCATTTTTTAGCGCTGCGTCGTCCATCTCCTCGACGTAGTGCTCCAGGAAAGCCCAGCCGATATTGATATTCTTATCCTCACCCCAAACACGCTCTGATATCAACAGCGTACCGATGTCGCCCATAAAGGTTTCATAGTATGTACCGTAAGTACCCCAGCCGGTGGTGTTGAGAACCTGGTAGAACGCCCGCACGCTGCCATCCTCTGTTTGATAATCATAGATTGCCATCACGTTCTCATTGTGTTCGTAATTGTAATAATCGTTGCCGCCGCTGGCCAAAACCGACGTCGGCTTCACATCGCCGAGGAACCAGCTGAAGATATCTATCTGATGCGACCCCAGGTCGCCCAGCGGGCCGCCGCCAAACTTCTTATACCAGCGCCAGTTCTTCAGCTCATCCATCGAGCTATAACCGTGTTTGTTTAGCGCCGCTTTATCCATCCATATCTTCTTGGCCGGTAGAAGGACCTTATGTTTCTCCACGCTTCGGTTCCACTGGGCGTTAATGTTTTTTATTTTGCCCAGAAGTTTATGCTTGCGTATCAGTTGCTCGGCGACCTGGTACCGCGGATTACTCCTGCGCTGGTGGCCAATCTGCAAGAGCTTTCCCGTCTCCCGGGCCGTCTGCACCATCTTTTTGGCGTCTTGCAGGTTATTCGACATCTCCTTTTCGCAGTACACGTGCAGCCCCGCTTTGAGGCAGGCAATCGTCATAGGGGCGTGCATCCAGTCCGGTGTGACGATGATAGCCGCATCAAGGTCCTTCTCTTTGGCAAGCATCTCCTCGTAGCTTTCGTATGGATTGGCTTTGTGTTTGTAAGCTCTTTGGAGCTGCCTTGAAAGGTATTTCAGACGATATGGAAAGATATCACATACCGCCTTGAACCGAATGCCTTCGATGCCTTTCTGGTGGTCCGTCTTCTTACCAAGAATGGCTTCCATCAATCGGCCACACTGTACCCCCAGACCGATAAGGGCAACGTTGATGTTATCCACCTTCCCCCCGCCGGTCTCATCAGAAACTACCGAATTCAGTATCTGTGGGTCTTCTTCCTTTTCTGGCGTCTCTGGAGCACCGGATTTATCCAGCCCCTCCGAGGGGCGGGATTTAACGGTATTCGGTTCCTTTTCTTCTTCCTTGCCCTTGCATCCGCCAATAACAGAACCCAATCCCGCTGCGACCATTGCGCTGTCGCGCATAAACTTCCGCCGAGTTACTTCCTTGTTCTCCTTATTCTCCATCGTTCATTTCCTTACCCGGTTAAGCAAAATCCTCGGGCTTGAAGTCGAGCTTCCGGGCGGCTTCCACCGCTTCGTTGACCTTTAATACGGTAACAGCCGTTTCGTATCCG
The DNA here is from genome assembly GCA_030614945.1 of Phycisphaerae bacterium. Next base: position 2,444 of record JAUXAH010000227.1, on the reverse strand, counting down.
ATTTCGGCGGGGCAGTTGAGTTTCGCCTTGCCGCGAATAGCGTCAAAGAAGTTCTCCAGGTGCGGCTGATGGTACGGCTTATCCATCCTCACCGGCAAATCATACTTCGCCACCGGCACCGTTTCGCGCACATCCAGCACTGCGGCGCTTTCGGACTTTTCTTCCTTCTTGGCAGCTTCGCTCAAGTATTTCAGCTTGACCCATTTGTCCCACTCAGGCGCTGATAGTTCGCGGTAGACACCGCCTCTGCCGGAGGCCTCCGATATGACCAGTGTGCCCTCATCACCCATAAAGGTTTCAAAATATCCCTGGCTGCTGTTGGTGGTTATCGTTTGATAGAACGCCCTGATGGTTCCCTGTTTGGTTTCATACTCGTAAATGGCCATGACGTTGTCATACCACTCGTGCTCCTTCCAGTAGTCGATACCGCCGCTGGCTATAATGGATTTGGGATTTGCGCCGAGGAACCAGCTATAAATATCAATCTGGTGCGAGCCAAGGTCCACGATGGGGCCGCCTCCCAGTTCCTTAAACCACCGCCAGTTCCTGAACTGCTCCATCGACTTGAAACCATACTTTTCAAGGGTGGCCTGGTCAATAGGGGCTTTTTTCGGCCAGAGCAGGTCTTTGCACGCCATCGTGCTGCGGTTCCACTGTCCGTTTATCGTGGTAATTCTGCCCAGGAGCTTCGCTTCTTTTACAAGCTTCTCGTAGCAGTGAATATAGCGCGGATTGCTGCGACGCTGATGGCCAATCTGCAGCAGCTTGTCGGCTTCCTTCACTGCCTGCACTATTCTCCTGGCGCCTTCGAGAGTGTTGGACATCTCTTTTTCGCAATAAACGTGCAGCCCCGCTTTCAGACACCCAACGGCGTGGTCAGCGTGCCAGAAATCAGGCGTGGCAACTATCACCGCGTCGAGGTCCTTTTCCTTATCGAGCATTTCCTGGTAGTCCACATAAGTATTCAGCTTGTGACCATATCTCTCCAACAGTCGCGAAACTCGTCTTTGATTATAAGCCGTCCAGATATCGCAGACCGCCTTAAAGCGAATCCCGCGTATCTTCAGGCAGGCGGTCATTAAGACCTGGCCCTGAGCTCCCGCTCCGAGCAGGGCCACGTTTATATCATCTACTTTTTTGCCGCCGCGTGTTTGTCCCGGAGCCATCGGCGACAATGCCAGCCCCGCCCCAGCCGCAGCGGTGGAACGCAGGAAACTACGTCTGTTTATTCGGTTCCCGCAAAGCGGGGTCCCTTTTTTTATTTTCTGATTACTCATTGCTACTGTGAACTCCATAAATTTAACAAACTCTTTTTAGACCTTTTCACGCAACCACCAAGCCCCGTTAGAAATATTCTTTTTTTGTATCATATTCTTATTTGCCCCGTTGGAATTTCTAACGGGGCAAGCCCAAATGTTGGGGTATTATACGCCATTGCCGTCGTCCTACAAGTAAATACCGCCGGCTCAGGTTACAATTTTTTCCCCGGCCCTCCCTTCTTGCTTTCGCAAGAAAGCAGGGGGGGCTCGGCACTTCTATATCATCCTGATTATCCTGCATTTTGACGATATTGTCAAATTCGTCAAGCGAGGCGTCTCAGATTTTCCTGCCCCGGCAAGATGTATCCGCTGACGATATATGGCTATTTTGCCAGAGGTTTTACTATTATATTGCGATACGCCACGGGGCCGTGGTTGCCCTGGAACATAAGCGGGCCGGTGGCAGCTTCTCTGCCGGTCAGGGCGCCGCCCGTCGGGCCGGGCATTTCGAGATCTTCGTGCAGCACCTGCCCGTTGAGTTCCACCTTGAGGAATTTGGCGTTCTCAGTCTTTCTGCCGCTCGCATCGAACTTCGGAGCAAGGAAGTCAATCACGTACTTCTGCCACTCGCCGGGTCTCTTGCAGGCATTGACAGGCGGTGGAGACGCACCGTAAATCGCGCCCATATCGCCGCTGCCCATCCTTACTCTTTCCCAACTGTCCAGCACCTGTATTTCATATTCACCCATAACGTAGATGCCGGAATTGGAACCCTTGGGCACCATCACCTCCAGCTCGATGCGGCAATCGCCGAACTTTGCCTTGGAGTAAAGGTCGAGACTGCTTCCGTGGTCGCCAGCGAGATTGATCATATCACCACCGCCGGCTTTGGCCACCAGCAATTTCGGGTTCTCGGATGACATCACAGCGACACCAACCTCCCATTTGCTCCTGCTCTTGTCGCCCTTGGCTTCCCAGTCGTTCAGGTCCCGGCCGTTGAAGAGCACGACAGCGTCGCCGTATTTCGGCTTCAGGTTTCGTATTCTTATGTCCTTGAACTCGACGACCATCGGCGGGCCGGCGTGAATCTGAAGCGCAAGGACCCCTTCCCGCGCCGCGCCCCTGCGGTCCTTGGGGTCGTCGGGGTCGGTTACCCGGTCATTGTCTATCAGCTCCATCGTCGGA
>JAUXAH010000472.1 GCA_030614945.1 Phycisphaerae bacterium | reverse complement strand
CTCGAAGGTCTGGCTGAGGAATGGGACCAGAGCACTTAAGGCAACTGCCAGGAATTACAAATATTCGTATCACTATTCATAGGAGACTATCATAATTCTGCAAAAAGATAAAATCGCGTTAGTGCTTGTTGCTCTTTTATTTGTAATTGGATGCGGGGAAGGAGTCAAAGATTATGCGATAACGATTGCGGAAGATGGTCGGAGTAAGGCGGTTATAATCATTGCGGAGGACGCTTGCGAACCTGAGCGGCACGCCGCTGTGGAACTGGCCGGTTTTCTCGAACAAATCACAGGTGCAAAATTTGAAACCGTGCCCCCCCCTGCTGCCAGCAAGTGGCGTCTGCTCGTTGGGCCCAAAGCGGCTAAACTGTCTGTCCCCAACTTTTCCACCGATGGATTTGGCAGCGATGGCATAGTCATCCGGACGGTGGGAAACGACTTGATTCTGGCCGGCGGACATCCGCGGGGGACACTGTATGCGGTTTATACCTTCCTCGAAGATTATGTCGGGTGTCGTTGGTGGTCGTCTAAAGTCAGCACGATACCCGAAAAGCCAACGCTTAAAGTGGATAAGCTCAATGTCCGCTATGTGCCGGCATTAGAATATCGGTCGCCGTTCTGGTTTGATGCTTTTGATGGTGACTGGGCGGTGCGCAACAAGTGCAACGGACATGCTCATCGGCTGGACACCAAACGCGGCGGCAAGCACATTTACGAGGGACACGTGCACACCTTCTATCGAAATCTAATTCCGCCTGAAAAGTACTTCAAAGACCATCCTGAGTGGTTTAGCGAAATCAATGGAAAACGTAAATATGAGCGTGCCCAACTGTGCCTGACCAACGAGGAAATGCGCAAGGAGCTTGTCAAGAACCTTAAGGCGCATCTGCGTCAAAACCCGGCAGCCACCATAGCGTCGGTGTCGCAGAACGACTGGCACGGCTACTGTCAATGCAGCAAATGCGCTGCTGTCGATAAAGAAGAAGGCAGCCCTGCAGGGTCTCTGTTGCGTTTTGTCAACGCGGTGGCGGCCGACATCGAAAAGGAATTCCCGCACGTGGCTATCAGCACCCTGGCCTATCAATACACCCGCAAGCCACCCAAATACGTGAAGCCGCGGCACAACGTTATTGTTCGCCTCTGCAGTATCGAATGCTCTTTTAGTAAGCCGCTGTCCGACGAGCGAAACAAAAAATTCCGCGATGACATCGTCGGCTGGTCGAAGATTTGCAATCGGCTTTACATCTGGGATTACACAACCAACTTCAGGCATCACATAATGCCGCATCCGAACCTGCGCGTGCTGGGGCCGAACGTCAAGTTCTTTGTGGACCACAACGTCAAAGGTCTTTTTGAACAGGGTGCCTACACCACCAATGGCGCCGAGATGGCGGAGCTGCGGGCGTGGGTGCTGGCGAAGCTGCTGTGGGACCCGACGCGTGACGGTCAAGAGCTGATTGATGAGTTCATCGCCAGCTATTATGGGGCTGCCGGGCCACATATAAAGGCCTACCTGAATGTAACACACGATGCGGTGGAAGCGAGCGGCGACCGGCTCGGTTGCTTTGCTGACATCGCCGCCTCCGATGTAAAGGTGGGCTGGGCCACCAAGGACCGCTCCAAATTCATCACCCTCGAAACTTTAAGCCAGGGCCTGGCTTACCTCAAAGCCGCCGAAGACGCCGTCACCAACGACCCTGACCTGCGCTTCCGTGTGCAGTGCGCCCAACTGCCGGTAATGTACGCCTTCATGATGTGCTGGAAACCCATGCGCCAGAAGGCGCAGGAAGTCGGCGCCGAATGGCCTATGCCCGACAGCATTGATGACGCTTTCAATCACTTCGTAAAAATTGCCCGGAAAAATAACATCACCCGCGTTGACGAATGGAGCGTAGGATACGGCAACCT
>JAUXAH010000082.1 GCA_030614945.1 Phycisphaerae bacterium | reverse complement strand
GGCGACAGATAATTGGCTTGAAGGCCCGCGCCAGGTCTATCAGATAAAAATTGCCGCTGTCAGCGTAGAATATGTGTGAAAGGTAGAGGTCTCGATGACGATAATTTGTCTCGTGGAATTTTTTTACAAAGCCCGCTAATTGAGCGATAAAATTTCTTCGCAGTTTCAAATTTTCAGTTGTATTCGGGGCGTTGAAGCAGTCGGGCAATTTTCGTTCCAGGGCGTCGGCATCAGGAATTTTTTCAGTGATTATAAAGCTTCTTTTCTCAAAAAAGGTGCCCCATTGCTCGCCGCAAGAAATAATTTTCGGGTTATTTACGCCCGCTATTGTGAGTTTATTTGCCGGCTCGAAATCGAGGAAGCCGCAACTTATGCGGCGGCGAGCCGAGAGCCAGTTTCTGAGTTGGGCCAAAATTGGCGGCCTGTCATAGCGTTTCAAAAAGACGGTCGTTGGCGGCAGACCTATTTCAAATTGCAAGCGTCTGCGGAACCCGGCAAGATTGTCCTTGGCCAGATTTTTAGCGGCATTAAAAGAAAAGACAGCATCAATGGAAGTTAAGCCCAATTCGCTAAATGCCGTTTTATAATCGGGGTCGATGAAGAACAATTTTGAAATTTCTACAAATTTTTGTTCACTCATAGCTGTCGCTTATCCGGTGATTTTTTTCGAGTAATCTTTTCGCGGCGTCACAAACCATCTCTACAGTGATTGCCTGCATGCACAAATGTTCTTTTTTCTCACATATCGGCTTGCTGCAGGGAGCGCAAGAGACGTCACCGACTATTTGGATTTCATTTTCGCAGCCGGTATCGGTCCAGGCAGGGTCATTTGGCCCAAACAAACTGATAATTTTACGTCCCAGGGCTATGGCTATATGGCGTGGGCCTGTGTCGTTGCTTATTACTAAATCGGCAATTGAAAAAAGCGATTTTAATTCGCCAAGAGTTATGGGGCTGGCCGCTAAGTTGATAAGTTTGTGTTTGAGATTGCTTCGCTGCGCTCGCAATGACAGACTGCTGGAATTGCAAATTTCTCTGGCAATTCGCCTCTCAACAGGGTTTGATGCGACGGAAACAACAACTGTTGCGTTGTAGTTGGTAATCAGCCAATTCGCTGTTTGGGCAAATCTTTCGTTGAGCCAGCACTTACTTGGCCCGAATGCTCCACCGGGTACAATAACGATAACAGGTCTTTCGGATTTAGCAACTTGCGGTAATTTGGCTTTTAGTTTTTCCTGGTCTTGTGGGTCGATGAGCAGCTCAAGATTTTTATTGGTGGTATCGGCACCGAGCCAGGAGGCAATCGCAAGGTAGTAGTCAATCATAGAAAGTGGTTTGAATTTACCGTCAGATAGTTTTGGTGGATAGAGTTTGTCGGTGAGCAAAAAGCCACGTCCCTCGCGGGCATAGCCGATCCGAACCGGTATCCTTGCTAAAGAAACCGCCAGGCTGGAAGCAAAAGAATTTTTGAAAAGGATTGCATGTGTGAATGCTAATCTACGGCGCTTGAGCATTTTTGCAATCGCAAACGGATTCTTATTTTGTTGCTCCAGCCATCCGTCGTTGAAGCCGCTTGGCGATAAGACCTCGCGAATCGCAGGCTTAGCAAAAAACGAGATTTTGCAGGATTTGAAATGTTGGCGAATGGCCCGCAGGGCCGGTGTGCAAAGTACAGCATCACCCATAGGAGAAGGAAGGCAGACTAAAATCTCGTATCTCGTATCTTGCATCTCGCATATCGTCCCGCACCAATTGAGCTTAGGCTCACGTCCGTCGATGCGGCGCCGGATGACGCACCTAATTGGTGCGGGATGCTTCACGTTTCACACATCGCTATCTTCGTCCCTGCATTATGTAGAAGGTTAGTGACATCAACTGAAAAAGCATAGCAAACCCAAGCGCAAAGAAAACCAAATTGTCCTGCCTGGTCGGGCTCATCAGGAACCATATAGTTATCAACAGGCAAAACAGAACAATAATTTGCATAATCCCGGCCATCAGTCTCATTATTGAAAATTCACCGAACATATTGGCCCGCTGCATACTTTTTAGTTGTTCGAGGATACTGCTGAGCAACTGTTCAGTTCTCTTACCAGCAGCATTTTGCTCCGAAGGGACCGGTCCCGGCTCCGTAGGCTCCGGGCTGTGTGGTTGTTCCACAGCTTGCAAGGGCGGTTGAGTTTGACCCGTGGGGGCCGACTGGGTTTGGTCCGCGGGTTTGCCTGACGAACGGTGATGTTTTTTTATGATATTTACCGCCTCCTTTATATTTACACTCTTGTAGTGTGGATGTGTTCCCGCCAGCAACAAGCAGGGGTCGGGCTGTTTGTGATGCGAAGAGCGATTTATTAATATAGTTTTGCAGCCGGCTCGTAAACCGGCCTCAACGTCACGTGCGCTATTGCCGATGCTCCAGGATTGGCTAAGGTCGACGTCCATCTCATCGGCGGCGGCCAGCAACATTCCTGGATTCGGCTTTCTCCAGTCACTTTCTTTACGGTATTTTGGGATAGCTCCTTCGGGATGATAAGGGCAGTAATAAATCCGGTCTAAAAATGCTCCCTGTTCGGCCAGCAGTTGTTTTAAGCGGTTATGAATTTCACCAATGACTTTCTCAGTAACGATTCCGTGTGCAACAGCCGACTGATTAGAGACGACAATTAGCTTGTACCCCATACGCTTTAGCTCGATAAGCGCCTCAGCGACATCGTCCAGCAGCTTTATCTGGTCGGGGTGATTGATGTAGCCGGGGTCTTCGATTAAAGTGTCGTCACGGTCTAAGAATATCGCTTTATTAGGCATATTCATTTAAATTTACTTTTGGTTTGACTGTTCGCAAAAACTCTGTTCCACCAGATCACAGATTATATGGTAAGCAAGCTGATGGACCTCCTGGCTACGCGCCGTTGATTTGTTACCGGCACAAAAACAAATATCAGCAATTTGCTCCAGTTTACTATCGGGCTTGCCCGTAAAGGCCAGTACGCAAGCGCCTTTTTGCTTTGCTAATTCGGCGGCCGCAATGACATTTGCCGAGGTTCCGCTGGTCGAAATGGCCCACAGGATATCACCTTCTCTAACCAACGCTTCGACCTGCCTGACAAATACATTTTTGAAGCTATCGTCGTTGGAAATCGACGTTATCACGGATGTATCGGTTGTCAGGGCAAGTGCCGGCAGCGGCCTGCGTTCGCGTTCGAATCTGCCGACAAGCTCTCCGGCTATGTGTTGAGCATCTGCTGCCGAGCCTCCGTTGCCGCAGAGATAAACCCTGCCGTTTTGCTTTAGTGACTTTATTATTGCCTCAGCAGCGATAGCGATCGTTTCGATGCCGCTTATCTGGAATTCGGCAATCATCTTCTTGTGCGTTTCTATCGCTTCTGCAATCTGTTTCTTTGTACTGTCGTTCATCAGGATTTTCTTTCCTATACGACTGTCATTGCGAGGCCTGCAAAGCAGGCCGCGGCAATCTCATCCGTTACGTTTTAGATTGCCTCGCTCCGCTCGTCCAGCCCATCCGATGGGCGGGGCTCGCAATGACGGAAGTAATACTCACCTTATTCATCAGGATTTTCTTTCCAATGACTTCATCTTTTCGATTGTTGCGGTTGAGCTTTTTCCTTCAACAAGCGGGGCAAGAACAACGTTTCCGCCATAAGATTCAACGAATTCTGCGCCGACGACACCCTTCTGCGCCCAGTCCTGCCCCTTTACTAACACGTCAGGTTTTACTTTTTTGATTAAGTTGAACGGGTCCGGCTCATCAAAGAGCGTAACATAATCGACGGTTTCCAATGCAGCAAGGACAACAGCCCTGTCGTACTGGTTGTTAATCGGCCGGTCGGGTCCTTTTATGGTTCTTACCGAGATGTCACTGTTTAGTCCGACAACGAGTATGTCCGCCTGCAATTTGCAGAATTTCAGAAACTCGGTGTGCCCTCTATGTACCACATCAAAACAGCCGTTGGTAAAGACTATGGTCTCTTTTTGCTTGCGATGCCAGGTGAGTTCTTCAACCAGAGAATCAATCGAGCGTATCTTACCGCTTTTGCCCCGCTTTTGACCGACGATTTCATTGATAATTTCCTCAATAGTTACCGTTGCGGCGCCGAATTTTTCCACCTCAATCCCGCCGGTTATGTTGGACAACTGTACAGCAGTTTTATAATCACAATCAGCGGCCAGGGCTATCGCAAGCGTCGCCAGCACCATATCGCCGGCCCCGGTAACGTCATAGACGCTGCGAGGCCTGGTGGGTATGATTTCACTTTCCTTTTCTGTTCTAAGATATGCGCCTTCCTTATCAAGTGTAATTACCACAGCCGTGAGCTTTAACTTCTCGGCAAGCTCTTCTGCCGCCCTTGCGCCGTCTTCTGCAGTTTTTATATCGAAACCAACCACTGCTGAAGTTTCTCTGCGGTTTGGCGTAATGAGGGTGGCACCGGCATATTTTGAATAGTCCGCAGCCAGGCAAGGGTCAACGAGAACTTTTTTATTTGCCTGCGCTGCTAACTGTATCATTTGCTTGCAAAGCAGTGAACCAAGCAAACCTTTATCATAATCCTGCAGGCAAACGATACAGACAAGTTTCAATTTGTCTTTGTAGGTTTGCAAAATCTTTTCACATTGCTCATCAGATAACGGCTCTGTGGATTCTTCATCCATTCTAAACAGTTGTTGTTGATGGCGGTGCTGTGCTAATCCGATGAGTCTTTGTTTGCTGATGGTGGGCCGACCTGTCACGGTATAAAACCCGCTGACATCGGCTCCGGCTTTTAACAGCTTTTCCCTGAGAATTTTACCGTTCTGGTCATCTCCTATGACGCCCAGACAGAGAGGCAGCGCACCGAGAGCCGCAAGGTCGGTAGCCACAGACCCTGCTCCCCCGCAGCTATACTCGGTTTTGGTAACTTTCAGCACAGGCACCGGCGCCTCCGGACTTATTCTTAACGCATCGCCGTAGATATAAACATCGAGCATAAAGTCGCCCACGAGCAGGATTTTCGGCGAGCCGAGATTCGTTACCGTTTTCAGCAGCTTTTCGTACATTTTAAGCTCTTTGCAGTTCCGATTTTTTGGTCCTTTTACTTTTTGGAGATTTTACCCGCTAATGCATCCTCAATCAACCGCGTTATTTTATCTTCCCCGCTAATAAATCTTAGCTCAATTGCCAGATACGCGAAAGGTATATCGTATCTCGCTGCTCGTTGTTCGTTGCTCGTATTGTGTATGGCCGGTAGCGGAGACGAAAACCAGTCTTTCTGCGTTGACAGTATTAAATCCGCCTTAAGATATTTGGCTTGTTCGTAAATATCAGCTAAACAATCGTCCGTGTAGTAATAATGGTCGTTATAAATTTTCGAACCGACCAGATTGGCTTCGATATTCTTGATTGTGTTTAAGAAGGCATCGGGATTGGCTATGCCGCAAAAGGCAAATATCTTTTTGTCCTTTAGCTCTTCAAGAGTGATTTCTTTGTGGCCTATAGATTTTGCGCAAACGGGCGCATGTATCGACCTTGCAATTATCATATCCGGATTGACCCGTTGCAGCTTCTTTTCAAGCTGGGTCAATTCAGTATTAGCGGTTTGATCGCACCTGGTAATAACAACGACATCAGCCCGCTTCAGTGCAGCGACAGGTTCTCTGAGCAGCCCGGCAGGCAGTACTTTTCCATAGCCAAAAGGGCACGTGCCGTCAATTGTCACGATATCGAGGTCTCTGCCCAATCGGCGATGTTGAAATCCGTCGTCCATAATCAACACCTCTGCACCAAATTTGCTAACAGCTTCGGCTGCACCTGTAACACGGTTCGGATTTACGACCACTTCGGCCTCCGGGCAGCTTTCGGCAAGAATTGCCGGCTCATCTATCGTATTGCGTATATCGTATTGCGTATTGCGTCCGTTTTTCGCACGACGCATCACGCACGACGTACGACGAGCCTTATAGCCTCTGGTTAGAACAGCACAGCGAATTTCTTTTTGCCGTAGAAATTTGCACAGCCGGATTACAAGCGGAGTTTTACCTGTCCCGCCGGTTGTTATGTTACCGATGCTAAAGACTATCGCATTTGCACGATGTATTTTCAAGCACCTTTTGGAATATAAAAAATTGCGCATCGCAATGACAGTTGAGTAAACCTGCGCGGCAATCCCCAGAAAGAAGCGCAAAAGTGCCGCACCCAAGCCGCTGCTTGCACCTGAAATCAATTTGCGATAGCCTTCTTGATTCAATTTAGTGTTTAGTCGTTAGCGAATAGTGAATAGATTGCTTCGCTTCGCTCGCAATGACAAACCCTGGATTTTACCCATACCCATGGTTTGTCATTTTTTCGATAATGGCGTCAGCCATTTCGCTTGTCCCGACGGCGGTTGGGTCATTACGGTCGGCCTTCATATCGTACGTTACGTTTTTGCCCTCGGCAATTACCGCAGCCACCGCTGTCTCCAGCTTGTCCGCCTCGACTGTTTTGCCTATGTGTCTTAGCATCATCACGCCGCTGAGTATCAACGCCGTTGGATTGACCTTGTTTTGGCCTTTGTATTTTGGTGCGCTGCCGTGAGTTGCCTCGAAAATAGCTATTTTTTCGCCGATGTTCGCACCGGGCGCCACGCCCAGTCCGCCGACAAGACCCGCACACAAATCGCTTATTATATCGCCGTAAAGGTTCGGCAGCACGATTACGTCGTAAAGCTCGGGCTTTTGAATCAACTGCATACACATATTATCAACAATGCGGTCTTCAAATTCGATATCAGGATATTGCTTTGCGACCTGGCGACTTACCTCAAGCCATAACCCATCGGAGAATTTCATAATATTGGCTTTATGAACGGACGTTACCTTTTTACGTTCCATTTTTCGGGCGTAATCAAATGCAAAACGGACTATCCGCTCTGTGGCCTTGACCGAAATAGGCTTTATACTTATGCCGGCGTCTTCGGTTATCCTTCGGCTGCTGTGTTTGTTTATCCAGTTGATAATTTCAGCGGTTTCGTCTTTGCCCTTTTGAAATTCAATGCCTGCGTAAAGGTCTTCGGTGTTTTCGCGCACGACCACAAGGTCAATATCGGAGTATCTGCTTCGCACGCCCTTATAGCTTTTGCAGGGCCTTAGACAAGCATACAAATCAAGTGTCTGGCGAAGATGCACATTTATGCTTCTATAACCTTTTCCGACCGGCGTAGTGACAGGCGCTTTTAGCGCCACGCCATTTTTCTTAATCGATTCGACAGTGACGTCCGGCAGGGGGGTACCAAGCCGCTCCATTACATCCACACCTGCTTGCGCCAATTCCCAGTTAATTCCAGCGCCGGTAGCATCGATGCACCTGCGTGCAGCCTCTGCAATTTCCGGGCCAATTCCATCGCCGGTAATCAAAGTTACGTCAGCCATTTCCTAACACTCCCAACTATTTATAAAATAGTATGTTATCTTTTAATGATGGAACTGTCAACGATACGGTTTCCAATTTGTTTTGTACGGAAACGCGCGTTTAATTTTCCTGCAAAGGCGTTTTGTGTTGACATTTTTGAAGAACTGCTTTAACCTTTTGTTTTAATGGATATTGGGAGTGTAGCTCAGTTTGGCAGAGCAACGGCCTTTTAAGCCGTAGGTCTTGGGTTCGAGTCCCAACACTCTCATTGCCGCAGGCATGTTATTCATAAGTACACACCTGATGTCGGGCCGTACAACGCC
>JAUXAH010000471.1 GCA_030614945.1 Phycisphaerae bacterium | reverse complement strand
CAGGATGCCTTTGACGCTCGAAAACCTGCCCTGGATGGCCCTGGACGTGCGAACGGAGGCCCCTGGGACGCGAATGCCGTGGTGATCACCGCGCGAACGCACCGGCTCGGACCTTCCGGCGTGGACGTCCTTGCGCGAGACCCGCGAGATCTCGAAAGTGGGACTTGTCCCCGATTGCTGGCTGACCGCCTGCCCTGCCCGAGCTCGCGCCGAGCGCCCGCCCCGCCCCACGCGAACGGCCTCGCGGCCTCTGGGTTAGCCCCCCCCCTCCCCTCCCCTCTTTCTTTCCGAACGCCCGCACCGCGAAATCGGCCCCGCATCCTGCGGGGCGAAACCCCTTCACCCTAGCGATCGACTGTGTGAGGACACAGAACGTTTGTTCGCCTGGGAGCGGCGTATGGATAGACTGACGTACACTGTAGACAACTAGCGCAAGACTGGGGATAACTGGTTTGGTTCTCGCGTTATGTCAACGAAAGCACTCTAGAGGGATTTTGACTTGTAAATGCGCGCATTCGTGGTAGTGTGTAGTCAGGGGACGGCGACGAGGGTACAGCACAGCCATGTAGGGCAAAGTACGATACAATACTGTGCTGTGGGTTGGTCTCGCGTTCTAGACGCCCTTGTAAGAGGGTGGGTGCCCTCGCCCGATCGCTTGATTGCCGCGTGGCTCTCGGTCACGAGTCGGCGTCCCTCGTGGTGTGACCGCTGCGGTCAAGCTCGCTGGGCGTGCGGTAGGGTATCCCTGGGGACTTTGTTGTCGCGCTGTCGTGCGCGAAAGTTTCCTGTTACGGCTGGCGCTGTCCAGGGGGCGGCGCTGGCGTTTGTGGCGTGGCGAGAGACGCCTCAGAGGGCAAGGCGTCTCCCTGGAAGTGGGTCAAGGCGGCGATGGCTGCCCTGACGTGGTTTCGTGCTGTTTCAAGATCGCTCATGTTGGAGAGTGCGGCGACCGTGGCGAGTGCGCGACGCTGGCGTCGGATGGCGTTGTCGATGCTGGTGATGGAGGCGGTCAAGCGGTCTAGAATCTCGCGCACGGGCTAAGTCCCTCTGGATGTGTCGTTGTGGTTCACGGGTATCTTTATGTCAGGCCTCAGACAGGAGGTCGTTGATGGCTGCTCGATCAAGAGCTTCCTGCTCTTTGGTTTCGGCGAGAGCGTCAAGGTCGATGTGTTCCTCGATGGCCTGACGGATGCGCTGGCGTAGCACCTGGATGGGTAGGGCATCGAGTTCCACGGAGATGTCGCCATGTTCGGCCACGAAAGCGGCCTGGCGGCTGTCTGTGGACTTGGTGAAATCGGGAGGCAAGTCGTGTTCCTCGATGTCCGATCGGAGGATGGCGCAGATCTTGAGATTGGGACTTGTCCCGAAAAAGTGGATCCGGCTGATGAGGGACCGCGCCATATCGCGGCCCGATGGGTCAAAGTCGCCAAAGTAGAGGATGCTGACGTTGCCGCCCCAGCCTCGGTATCTCTCGGCTGCCTGGTTGATCGAGGACCATCCATCGTAGCCTCGGCCCACGTTCAGGGTGACTCCAAAGGGCTGTAGGATGTCCTCAAAGATGCCGGATAGGGCGTCCTTTTCGAGCCAGACTTCCACCAGGTGGGACTGGTCGGCCCACACGTTGCGTTGATACCACCTTCGGGCAGAAGCGGCGTAGTGAGCGACGTCGTACCACATGGAGACGGTGCGGGGGCGGCGTAGGCGGTCCTCGATCCAGCGCCAAGGGATCGTGGACTCCTGCCTGGCTGCCACGAGAGCGCGGCACACGGCTGTGTACTGGCCTCGCGTGTTGGCGATGAGGTGCATGGCGACCAGGCGGTAGTAGACCTGCCGGACCGTCATGGGATTGTAGTCCTTCAAGACCAGGTAGGACTCGTGGATGATGCGCTGTGTCTTTCGCTGCCTGGTCACAG
>JAUXAH010000542.1 GCA_030614945.1 Phycisphaerae bacterium | reverse complement strand
TTGTGTTTCTGGATAGTAGAAACGGCACGTTTTGAACTATAATCAACAAGTAAAGGATTCGTTGGAGTCGAAAGTCGAGCACAGCATCGCTTTCGATTGGGTAATTGGGTTTGATTTAAGGACTCCTCAGCCACATTAACGCACCAAAACGTCATAGGATTAGCAATATAAAAAAATTCCTATGACATGGGTGTTTGGTGCGTTAAAGCGTAAAAGGACACCCAGTCAAAGGAGTTAAAGACACATCACATAGATTTTAGTTCTTTTAACCTTTTCTCTAAATCAGCAATTTCCTGTTTTTTATCCTTTTTAGGACTAGTCCTATCAGTAGAATCAAGAGTTAGCTCCTCACCCTCTTTAGCTGTCAAATCAAATGTACCTGGTGAAACTAGTGCTATCTCTTTTGTTCGGTGAATCATATCGTCAAATTTGTCGTCGAAACCTTTCGGTGGTACCCAGTTTTTATCGCACTTTTCTTTTCTTTGTTGGATAAGTTTTCCGTCTTCAACCATCCGATAGTTGATACAGGCACTGTCGAGACAGACCTTAATTTTTGCCATTCTGTTTCACCTCCTGCTCTTAGGAGCTTTTGAATGTTTATTCCAGTTAGTCTTTCATACAGATCTTCAACCCTCTGGACAAAATAAGCATACACACTCCTTAGAAAATCAGCTTGTTTGACTTCTTCAAAACGGAATTGTCGAAAACCAGGAGACCATTGAGTATATGCTCGGTACAAAGGATTTTTCTTCTCAAATTGACTTTGCCAACGGAGACCACCACATAAAGGACACGTCAACCTGGTGCGACCTTTGATTTCTTTGCCTTTCATACGTTAACGTAACGTTAAGGTATTTTTGTAGTTTTCCTTTAAAAAATTTTCTCAATCAACCTCTCCTTTAAAACTATCCAAAATCAGCTAAGGTCTTTTGCATTAACGCAACGGCATGGCGATGTAGCAGGTCATTCCATACAGATATTCCCTCAACGACGCCAAACTGTTTTTTAATTTGATACCAGTAAGAAACAAACCCTCTAAAAACCCATTTTGCCGTCATGGAATATCTTACAAAATCTGATTGCCCGGCAAGATATTGGTTAACGACGTATTGGCAATGGTATCGTTGGCTATCTCTGATATCGACATTCCACGATCTGTGGATCTCCGTCCATTGTTTTGACAACCAGCTCTGGGGAATGAAAGAACCTCGATAAATCAAATGTAAGACGCCATTCCCTTCATCGGTTCTTACACGGATATATTCGAACCGTCCATAACGACGTCGTATTCGCTTGACCAGGACGTTTAAATCACGTTTGAGGTCATTATCCTGTGCCTCATTGGACGTCGTTAATGTCATAAAACGCAATCTGCAGTTCAAATATTGGGACATTTTAAAACCAGACATAATTCTTTGATAGGCACGACGTTGTTTTGGTGACCAAATACTATATTTTTTGTGTTTCTGGATAGTAGAAACGGCACGTTTTGAACTATAATCAACAAGTAAAGGATTCGTTGGAGTCGAAAGTCGAGCACAGCATCGCTTTCGATTGGGTAATTGGGTTTGATTTAAGGACTCCTCAGCCACATTAACG
>JAUXAH010000442.1 GCA_030614945.1 Phycisphaerae bacterium | reverse complement strand
GGGGGGGTATCCTCTTGACTTTGTATCCGGGTATCCTGCCTCCATTAGTGCCAAGTACCGACGTCGTTCTCGTCGTTTTTCCTTCTGATCGGGTCGACGGTTGGGGTCTACCCGGTCACGGTGAAGCTCATTGGGATTGTGGCCACTTCTTCACGATCGGTTGTCTCGAGACAGCGGATCATACCCAAACTCGTCTTGATGGGGTCGACGTTGCCGGCAAGGTCTTCATTAAACGAAAGGTCATAAAATGTGGTCGTCCGTCCTGTCCGATCTGTTATGAGTCTTGGGCGTCTCGAGAGGCTCACCGGATTGAAGACGTCTTTGAGCGATTTTCTACCCGGATGAAGGCGATCCACGTCGTCGTTTCTCCCTCTCGAGTGGATTGGTCTTTGTCTGTGTCGGTCTTGCGATCCAAGGTCTACAAGTTGGTGAAGAGGGTCGGCTTCTTTGGGGGTTGCTGTATATTCCACCCGTTCAGACAACATGAATATACAAAACGATGGTATTTTAGCCCTCATTTTCACCTTATCGGTTTTGGCTGGATCAAGGGAACCGGCGACGAATACCGGTCTTCAGGTTGGATCGTGAAAAATGTCGGCGTCCGGATCTCTGTTTGGGCGACGGCGTTCTATCAACTATCTCACTGTGGGATCTATTACGGTGAAGGCCGGAAGCACTCGGTCACTTGGTTTGGGTCTATGAGTTACAACAAATTGAAGCATCCGAAAAGGAAACCTCCTAAAGACGATCTTTGTCCTCTCTGTGGCCGGAAACTCTCAGATGTCGTCTACGTCGGTTCCGATCCTTGCCTTCTCCCCGACGTCGTTATTGAAATATGGTTAGAACCGGGGGGCTGGCGATACGAGAAAGGAGATTACTACGAATGAAACATGTGAATATTAGTTTCGTCTCTCTACCTGATCCTTTCCGCTTTTGTGACAGATGTGGAGGTAAATTCTTTTCCGGGGATCTCGTTCGTGTCCGTGTTGGTAGTGGTCGGAAGCGGTATTTCCACGATCGGTGTTACGAGTCTCTTTACGACTTCTTGTCTGAGGCGAAGTCTTGATGGCGCGATCGATCACGATCACCGCTATTCTGCTAGGTCGGAAGCCGGGTCTTCGTTGTAGTCGTTGCGGGGATCTCTTCAAGGTTGGCGATCCTGCTGTTGTCTCTTCTGGATATGCGAATCGATATCATCGCCGGTGTTTTATTGAATATTAGATCTATTTTTCCGGAAAACGTCTAAGTCTCCGATCGACGTCTAGTTTTCAGATCCGAAAAATGACCTTTTAATAATATAAGATAAACAATAGGGGGGTGTACACAAAGATAAAATCGTAAAACCATATAATTCTTGAAGTCGGGCTGTAAAAAACGTCGATATCGGTCTATCTCGGGTCTGTGACGTTGGGGATCTCCGTCGACGTGACCTCTTCCTTGGATCGCTGTCTTGCGATCGCTGGATCTAATTCTTTAAATCGTAAGGTGCCTCTATTGTCAATGCCTGAGTTGTTAATGACAGCGACGGCGGGGATCGGGGTCTTCAACTAGCCATTAAAACCCCGATCTCTGAATTATTTGTTTAAATATCATTGACATCTTTTTCATCCTCGGCTGGTTGAAGGATGTCGTCACAATTTTAGTAGCTCGAGATCTCTATCTCGGGTCGGTTGACTGGGCGAATTCTATTCTTAAAATCGCCTTACGTGACGTTTGGGGTCGGGGATCTCGAGCGTTAGGATCTCGGTGGCAGTTGATCATCTATTGCCGGCGTGAATTGAAGGCCTACAATTATCCTTGGCAGTATCGGATCTTGGGTTATCAGATTAATCGCGCCGTGAAGAATGGAGCTCTATTTTTACAACCGGAGCCTGCGACGGTTGACCCCCTCACGAATGAGAAGAAGGGGGGGGTATCCTCTTGACTTTGTATCCGGGTATCCTGCCTCCATTAGTGCCAAGTACCGACGTCGTTCTCGTCGTTTTTCCTTCTGATCGGGTCGACGGTTGGGGTCTACCCGGTCACGGTGAAGCTCATTGGGATTGTG
>JAUXAH010000384.1 GCA_030614945.1 Phycisphaerae bacterium | reverse complement strand
GATGATGGCTCACGATATCACAATCACGCCGATCTTGCTCAGTCGTAAACCGGGTCTTCGTTGTAGACGTTGCGGGGATCTTTTCAAGGCCGGCGATCTTGCTGTTGTATCCTCTAGTCGGGTCTCTCGATTTCACCGTCGATGTTTTATTGAATATTGATATCGTTTTGATTTTAGATCTGAAAATCTCTAAGTCCTAGACGTCCGATATGTTTCTTTGAGCATGACCCCTTTTTAATAACTTAATATAAACAAAAGGGGGGTGTGTACAAACACACGTACCCAATCTCCTGTCGACTTGGGATCTGGTCGTAAAAAATCGGTTGAATCGATCGTTATCGGGTTTGTGTCGACCGGGATCTCCGTCGACGTGCCTCTCCTTGGGGTCGCTGTCTTGCGATCGCTGGATCTAATTCTTTAAATCGTAAGGCGCCTCTATTGTCAATGCCTGAGTTGTTAATGACAGCGACGGCGGGGATCGGGGTCTTTCACTAGCCATTTAAACCCCGATCTCTGAATTTGTTTAAATATCATTGACGTCTTTTTCATCCTCGGGCTAGTGAAAGGATGTCGTCACAATTTTAGTAACTCGAGATTTATATCTCGGGTCGGTCGACTGGGCAAATTCAATATTACGGATCGCCCTGCGTGACGTTTGGGGTCGGGGATCTCGCGCGTTAGGATCTCGGTGGCAACTCATTATCTATTGCCGGCGTGAGTTGAAGGCCTACAATTATCTTTGGCAGTATCGGATCTTGGGTTATCAGATCAATCGCGCCGTCAAAAATGGAGCTCTATTTTTACAGCCGGAGTCTACGACGGCTGACCCCCTCACGAATGAGGGGAAGGGGGGGGTATCCTGACTTTAGCGATATCGTCTCTTGAGCGACTCCATTGTTATCTTGAAGATAGAGACTACTTGCTATTTGGGAAGTGGTCGGATCTCATTTCTGGGGGTCAAGGTACTCTTGACGGCGGTTTTCTAGTCGACGGTGAAAACAAGCATTATCATGCTATTTCGAATTGTAATCCTGAAAACCGTTGGGCGCATTATACTTGTTCGAATTCTGGGTGTGGAAAATTCCAGTCTTGGAAACCTTACGACGCGTGTAATGATCATTACTGTTTGGGTTGTGCCGGTCGTTATGGATCTCGAAAAGGCGTTGAGATCTTCGAGCGTCTTCGGGTTTTCCGTGCCGACGTCGGTTATTATGTATTCACCGTTCCTGATCGGTTTTGGGATCGTCTTTTTGATCGTAAAAAGCTAGCTCGTTTTGCTAAAGCTCAACGGGAGACTTTGAAGGAATTCTATTCCAAGTTGACCGGGGTCAAGAAAAAGGATCTTCTTCTGGGCGGTTGTGATCGTCCTCACACGTGGGGAGATAAGACGCCTGAGAATTTGGGTCGGATTGAACCCCATGGAAACGTGTTGATCCCTCTTATTGCGTGGGATAAATCAAAAAAGCGGTTCATAAAACTCCCATATTATCTAAACAACGGCAATTTAGCCCTTCTTCGTGGTCTATGGCGTAAAAATATTATCAAGGCTTTTGGTTGGGATCTCCCCGAAAACGTCGTGGTGAACTACCATTACAAACCGTTTCGATATCCAGAAGTCTTAATGAACGCCTGTCAATATGTGATGCGTCCTCCGCTTGAGATCCCCTTAAATCGCGATCGATTCGGTGGCCGTGGTTACGACGTCGTGAATTTTCCCTATTCCCGGTTATTCGAGATCTTGAAGCATTTCCAGTTTTACGAAGGATGGATGGGTCTTCGATGGTGGGGTTTCATGGCCTGTGGCGTGGTCAAGAAATACCTTCGGCTTTTCGGTTTGGATGAAAAAGCGGTGACGTCATTCTTCGAAGGGTCGATCGTCGGTCGTTGTCCTTATTGCGGATCGGGTTTAAGTCGGGATGCTGAATTCATGAATGGGGAGCTCTACGTCTTGGATATCCCCGTTCCGTGGTCGGTTGATCATGGGAGCCCTGATCCTTACAATTACAACGAAACGGGAGTCGTTTCGATGCCTGATAGTTATTGGGAGTTATAAAATGAACGCTATATCGATTTGCTACTCGTCCACTGAGCCTTTCAGCCGGTGTTCCGGTTGTGGTGAGGGATTCAAGGTCGGTGACGTCGTTTTGATCAAGGGTGAAGGGAGATTCCATTCTCGTTGTTACAACGTGGTGAGATCTCATTACCAGTGGGGATCGTGATGGTTTGGTTTCTCGTCGTGGTTGTGTTGGCCGTGACGTCTTTCTCTCTGATTCTATGGTTCTATGGGCGGTGTCGATGATGGCTCACGATATCACAATCACGCCGATCTTGCTCAGTCGTAAACCGGGTCTTCGTTGTAGACGTTGCGGGGATCTTTTCAAGGCCGGCGATCTTGCTGTTGTATCCTCTAGTCGGGTCTCTCGATTTCACCGTCG
>JAUXAH010000160.1 GCA_030614945.1 Phycisphaerae bacterium | reverse complement strand
CGCAGGTGAAGTTATGTGTGGCTGGCCTTTTAAAGACTACCACACGACCATCCGAAAACTAGGCATGCCGCCGTCGATGTCGGGTCGAAACAGTGATGCACCGTTTTCGTTTTTTGGGCGTGGGATCACCAAACCATCATGCGATAGGTGGGGGATCCGGCAGCCGCACGTAAAAGGACCGTTTCGATAACGAGGTAGTCGAGAGGGATTCGCTCGCCGGCCATGACTTCGACAGGTTCACCACCGTTGAACGTGGCCAGGAAGCTTAGTGTCGTATCGTCATTTGTGAGCCAGCCCCTCTTGCCAGGGCGACCCAGGTCAGACAGCACGTTTAACTTTGCAGGCCTAGCCGGATCTAACGAGCCAGCGTAGGATCGATAGTTTTTGCGGATTCCCAGGAGGTCCACGAGAACTTCAACGGAGATCATGATTACAACACCGCCGGCTTTTCGGCCCGAGCCTTATCAGCTGCAGCCTCGCGCTCGCGTCGAAGCTGCTCAGCCCGAGCTAGTTCAGCTCTAGCACGTTGGCGCTCAGCAAGTCGGACCGCTTCAAGCTCAGCCTGGGATGGTTGAGGTGGCTGCAGCAGGGTTGAGATGATCGACATGAGAGGACCAGGAGCGCGAGGGCCGGCGAAGCTCGGGTCAGAGCGTTCGGTTGCGACCACCTCCCTAGGTTGGTCTACCTTATCACCGGCAGCGCTCACGATGCGCAGGTTTTGGCCGGTCAGAGGAACTGAAACCGGCTGGAGATCACCCACGTCACTTTGACCGATTCGACTGAGAAGGTTGGGCCGGAGGCTTGCAATCTTACGCCGCAGAATTTCGACCCGATCCCCAGGTGTTTCTCCTTCCACGATATCACTCCTCACTCCTCAACGACATATTCGGGCCTGATTTTTTTTAAAATCTCAGAATTATCTCGAGCCCCAGGCGCAAATTTTTTCTCCCCAGGATTACCCTGGAAAATCCAGCCAACGACGGGGTCCAACTTAGCTGAGATTCGGTCCCCGACGCGATCGACGGTATCAGCCACCAAGCGGCTGAGCTCGACTTTTTCAGAGCTGCTCGAGGCAGGATGAGCTCGCTCCTTGCGCACCTCGCGCAGCTCGTCACGGAGCGCTGAAATCTCATCATCACGCTTTGCATCGAGTTTTTCTTTTACGACACGGAGCTCAGCACGGAGCTCCGAGAGCTCGCCGCTATCCCCCGCGCTAGCCGCTGGTGGATTTTTCAAAGCCTGGGCTTTCGCCTCTAATAGGTCGGCTTGCGCCGATAACCAAGTGGAGTACGTAGCTTCTTGCATCGAGGGAACCGATGACTTTTGAGGCTCAGGCTGCGGCAGTCGTTTTTCGAGATCAGCCTCAGTTACCTTGAGCTTCAAAAGTCGGATTGTGTTCTCCAACACGGAGATGGATGGATCCTTTTCAATCCTAGGCTGGACGGTGGGTACCCCATGAGCTTTCAGACGGTGCATGGCCAACGCTTGCCGTGCGCGTTTCCCACTGAACACTCTATTGCAGTTGGGTTCAGGACACGTAAGAGTACCACCCCTATTAGGGCCTGAACCCGATGTTGAATCCGATGCTGAACTCGTCCTATTCGTTCTATTCAGCTTATTCGACCTAGCCACAACGATCACCTCATGATGCTAGCCAGCCAACGCCAGCAACCCGTTGCCGCCGAGGGTGCAGGCTTGGATATGCCCCGTTGAGTGATAATCCTCGAGATAGGTACAAATGAGTTCCATTTTGAGGATGCCATTTTCGACACGGAGAATGAACAGACTCGAGGCAGGGCTCACCGGCTGCCGAGTAGTCGGCCTTATGGAATCCACCCCAGGAACTTGGTGATTTTTCTGAGAACTTTGATAGCCAGGACGCAGGCCGCAGCGATCCCGACAACGATCCCAACGACAACGGCAGCGACGGCGACGAGGAGTAAGAGTTCTAAAGCCAGCTCAATCACGCGAGCCCCCCTCGAGCTTTTTCCCTAGGATTTTCAGAAATCTCACAATAGGTTCAGGGTCCTTGATAAAAATCTCGATACGCTGCTGGCTGCCGAGGCCGCCGAGCCTCTCCTCGATGCAAAGTCGGATGAAGTCACTTTTTGAATAGCCCAGGCGAGCAGCAACCGCTTCCACACGATCGTCGAGCGTGCTCGGGAGTCTAACAGATATGATGCGATCCATCAAAATACCATTGTAGGCAGACCGCTTAAAGTCTTGCATTGTGCTGTGTGGCACGTTGGCTCCCCCCTTTCATTCTCGACGCAACGCCCTTTCAACCTCGGCGAGTATCGGGGCAGTGTCCTGATTGGGCGCATAGCGATTGAGGCTATCTTTGACTAGATCGAGTATCTTGTTTATGTCATGCTCACTAATCAACGTATCACCCCCGCTTGGTTTTCACCAACACCCGCGCGACCGAGGCGATCACCTTATCAGGATCCAGCTCGGGACAATTATCGACAACGCTCTCCCGGAGCCCAGCGAGCAAATTCTTTAGGTCAAATCCGCTAGCCAACGAATCACCCCCCAGGTGTTTTACGTAGAAGGCGCTTTCGAGCGCGGGTTGTCCTAGCGTCGACGAATTGCCTGAACTTGGCGGCGTCCTTGGGGTTTAACACCGTTAAATCCTTATTACAAGCAACGTAGACTTTATCGCCCTTCTTTGGCGTGATTTTGTGGGCCTTGAACCATTTGGGGGGAACCGACAAAAGCCAGCTTGAGCCCACTTTCAGCAGGCTGCGAGGCTCGACCAAACGTGGCAGAGGGGCTTGGCGGTGTTTTCGAGGTCGCTTAGATTTGCGCTTGTGCTTCGGCAATTTAACACCGTTTAACTACCAATCTAAACACATATAAAAGTAGGGTTGAACACCGTTAAACATTCATCCCCCGCGCTCGATACCCGCCTGGCTGGGGCCCCCCTTGAAAATGCCACCAGGGCGGTGGAGGATACGATCAGCGTGTTCTATGCAGCCGGCGCAGACGGGTCTGTAGCGATATCGCTTATAAACAGTTTTGACCAGCACCTTCTTGCACAGGACACAAAATTCGTACTGCCGCAGCAATCTTGGAGGGTGGCGCTCCTCGATAGCTGAACTACCCCTTGCGAGCGTGGATTTTGACATGGGATTTGACGATCGCCCGCAGCTGGCCCTTGGACAGGGAGGTGAACTCACGCTGGCACTTCGGGCAGGCCGCCCGAAACCCATCAAGCTTTGCCTTCTCGATTTTCAACCTATCACCCCATCCTTGGTGGGGTGCCCTACCAGATAAAGAGCAAGGGTTAGGGGCTACGCCTATTCAGCCCTCCCTAGAGGGTGTCTTTTGACGTTCACCCCTGCCCAACTCGGTAAAAAGTCGGATATCGGATTCCGGTCAGGATCGAAGTAGCTTGGGGCCCAGGATCCTGGGCCCCTGCCGACTATCTCTAGTCAGCTCACTCTAGCTTCTCGAACGCAGCCCACGCCTCGCACTTTGGGCACTTGTGCTCTAAATATTCGCCGACAGCCAAGGCTTCGATGGCCTCGATTTCATGGGAGTCGTTGTCGTCGAAGAACAATGAAACTACACTATCGCACCGAGAACACTTCGCCTTCACGCGCATCCGTACCACCTCCTTGCGCTTGCGCCTTGCGCCTTCATTTTCTCGCCTTCTTGCCTTGCCTTAAACCAATGAGCTCAGCCGATTGGTGGCGTACGCACTTTTGAGCTACACAACCGGACAAGATTCAAGTTAAGGTTGTGGGCTAGATAGCCTGGCTAACCTCTCGGTTGAGCTCGATAAATCTTGGGAAGGTTGTATCTAAAAATCTTTCGCCTAGTCGTGGCTCGAGTGCGCGACACTTGACTTGGGCCCCATGTTACAGACTTCAGCGGGCATGATTAAACCCCCCCCTAACCCCCCCCCTTCCCCAGGGGGTTTAAGCATGCCCGCTACCCATGCTGTCGCCGGCAACATAGGCAGGCTTTCAAGAGCTCATTTTCTACATAAGCTCCGCGTAGACGCGCTAGAGAAGCCTTTGAATCAAACATCTAGCACGCGGTCGCTCGTCTTCTACTTGCAGGGTTCCTGGGTCTTGAGTCCAGAGGGCCGCAGTCATAGACCTGTGCCCAACTACTAACTGCATGCAGGAGGAGCCTTTCCTCACTTCTTTTAACCGGCTCGGATCAGCGGTGCTTGAAAATACTCGGGGCGCATGTGAGGGAAGCCACGAGCTCCGCACACCTCGCCGATTGGCCATTCCCCAGGGGACTCCCAACGATCTGTGGCCCAAACCGCCAGGCGGTTTTGCTTCAATCCCATGAGCGTAAAATTCGTTTGACATACTCATCCTCCATTTTCCTGGGGAGCTTCCACCCCTGCGCGGTCCTCCCCTTCTGCATGACCTTGAGAGATCTCCGATCGAGATCGCGCCGCTCTGCAGCTTTCTCCCACTTGGCGAATTTCCCCGTAGGCAAGAAAAACGTGCCTTGTCGGGATCCCCGAAGTCCTGCGATAATGGCCTTGACCACGGCCAGGGATCGGTGCGAGTAGATCGGAACTAGCCCAGCCAGCCATGATCTATAGCCGCAGATCGGGCACTCGCCGCTGCGTTGCCTCGATCGAGCGATGATAAAACCCTTGCATCGCTGAGTAGGCCTGGGGGAATCTGCAAATTTCACAATCCGTGGGCACTGGACAACCGAAAAGCGCCCAGGATGGGTTCCGATCCCACGTCGTCGACGTTCTATGTCAGCTGGCAGCTGGGTATAATGTCGGCGTGGTAGGGGTTTGGGGTACCCGCGAGGGCCACCCACAAGGCTAGAACCCTGGGCAGGGAGGCTAGACGTGCAGATCGGCTAAGCGCGAGTTTTTGAAGTTCGGCATGCTTGAACCGAATTACAGTTTATTTAATCCGTTATAAAGGTGATTGCCGCCGAGGTTCAAGCAGAAGATCGACGGCAGCCAAGCGGAGGGCGTACCCGATCATCCCCGGTAAGGATGAGCGTTCTCCCCGCAGGTGAAGTTATGTGTGGCTGGCCTTTTAAAGACTACCACACGACCATCCGAAAACTAGGCATGCCGCCGTCGATGTCGGGTCGAAACAGTGATGCACCGTTTTCGTTTTTTGGGCGTGGGATCACCAAACCATCATG
>JAUXAH010000286.1 GCA_030614945.1 Phycisphaerae bacterium | reverse complement strand
GATGATGTAGATCACCCTGAGTATCCGCCAAAAATCCTTACCAAACATAATGTAGCTCCATAACAAAAAACCTACCATATCTTGTGTGCACACGGCGGAAACCTAACAGATGTGGTGTGAGGTGTCAAGTCTTCACTTGATAATTTTTAGAGCATCTACGCCTTGACTACGCCTATGCTCTGCTAAAGCTCCCCACCTGCCTCACTGGGGCTTAGGCAAGAATACCCCCCATCACAAGAGGATGTGGGAGGGATTCGCAGCCGACGTACAGCTGGGGCCTTCCTAAGCCTATCTGCTGGCTCAATCGGAGCCAGCCCTGCCTATCCTGGGAGTTCTGGGCCTGGTAGGGCTCAGGGCTCCCAGGACAGGGCTCCCATTGGGCGGGCCGAAAAACTTAAGATAGCCCCGCATAGCGGGCTCATTACCGCGGTACGGCCCGTTCCAAAGGGCAAAATGAAAGGGGGTGCCTCATTTTGACCGGTGGGAGCCTAAATAAGATAACGAAGCGGAGCGACTTCAACAACGAAAGCCAGAGACGGCAAACGGCCACGAGCGGTATTGAGCAGCGGGCGGCGGCGAGCGGCCAACTTCGGAAGCCGAAACGGCGTACCGGCCGCTCGACGACGGCGGTCGTCGCTGCTCTATATAGCGACGGCTCGTTTGCCGGCGGCGGCTGCTGCTGCTGCTTGCTGCGGCTGCTGCTGCTCTGGGTGGTGGGTGGGCTTGGATATAATTCTCATCGGCCAACTTTAGTTGGCCGACTCCTCTTCGAAGGATAATGTGTGCTGATAGCTCGACTTAGTCTTTTGCGAATGCTTCTATGTGCTACGAGGGTGGGTGGGCGGGCGTATTAGTGAAAATCAAATTGTGCGTCATTCCAGGGCTTATCGACGTATAATTCAACCACTTCGTCGATTTTCCCATCCATAAATTGGTCGGTTGCTGCACAAGAGATATCCGGGTTCAATTCCAGTCCTTCTCTCCATGCTCTCCATATTTGCATCGCTGAGGCATCACTATCCTTTGTGCGGGTTACTGCCCACCATGAGCCAATATTCTGCCATTCTGCGGTATTTGCAGGAGTTGTAGTCCTCAGACGATATTGACGTGCATTCCCAAACGTCCCACACAGTCGCCTTCCGTGCAGCTCAGTGACGCAGTCTACCGCGGCATTAAAAGGCATTTTGCACAGGTCTGCACTTGCTGAGCAATATCTGGCAACGTACTCTGCTGCCTTTTGTGCATCCCTCACAACACGAATATCTACAACTGGGGAACCCCTTGTTATCTTATTCCACAGCACTGATAGACTCTTCTGTTGAATATAGCTCGAATTGAGCAATAAATGCAGGTGTGGATGCCAGCAACTATCCTGATCAGATAACTTGACCTGGAAGAACCATATTCCGCCGCACACGTGCTTACGCCAAAGGCTGGACTTTTTAAGCTGGCGGAAAAAGTTGTAAAGTGAGTCGACTTGGTGGCTTAGAGGTGCGGCGGAATGCTTCAAAGTCAGGGTCAGGAACTTCGGCTGGGGCTGATGTGAGAGCCAGTCGAGAACCTGGCGGGTGATGAAGGCCCGGGTTCCATCGGCACAGAGAGGACACCAGCGGAGCTTGCAGCCATTCGAAAGGACCCGGACCTCACCAGTCTTACGATTTCGGCTGAAGTAGGCCTCCGTACGACATTTCTGAAATCTGTCGTACCGGCGGGTACCATCACGGTTGTCGAGGTATGAGTAGACTTGGGCTGCTCGTTGCCAAGCATCGGGGTTCAAAGCGACTTTCCAGTCGTGGTATGATGGCAGGGGTGGCGGGTGGTCAGATGTTACTTTGTTATCAAGTAAAGTCAGTCCTTCGTCCATGCATCGCACCTGTCCGGTTTGAGTTTAACGCTTTGCCCTGCAGGGCAACCCTGGGGGGTAAGGGTCAGAGGGCAGGTGAATCAGGCCTGCCCTCCATTCCATGACAAGGACGAGTACCATGCTGCCCTGCGGTCCGAGGCCGCTCAGGTCGCACTCCTGCGTTGCCCTATCCTGCCTCGGATATCGTCAATCTACATATCGGCAAAAAAATGTCAACGGCTTAAGGGAAAAACTGCACAGTTTGTGGGGCTTTAGCAACTGTCATATCTATTGCTCGCAGAGCTGGGTCTGTGACGATGAGCTTGAGAAAGCCGGTAGTACTGGGTGGTGCACCTGCATAATCGACCTGTAAGATGTTCGGGCCAACCCACGAGCGAGCCGTTGCTGCTGCAGGGACGCCATCGAGAACGAGCTCAAAGACAGACAGAGGCGGAAGCGAAAGCTGGTCCATCTCCTTGTCCCAGGTGATCTCGATACTGGTCGTTGGAGGTCCCGTAACGACGATGTCTGCTGTCAGCATCTTTGGACTAGGCGGCAACTGTAACGACAACCCGAAACAACGTGCTGACGCGAGCATCCGCACGGATTACTCGGGCCAGCACCTCCGTTTTTTGAGTTTGACCAACTACGAATGGAGTGGCGACTGTCTGTGGTGACGTAGGCGGTGTGATAGAGTCACCGTCAACGGCATCAGCTGTCCGAGTTGGTGGGCCGATGAATAAACGAGAGCCTACTCGAGGCAGGGCCATATGGATCAACAGAAAGCCATCGTCCTCGTTGGCCCATTCCAGCGTATTGTCAAAAGTGACGGAGATGAGCTGTGTGGCCTCTGAAATGGTAGCATCGAAAGTGATGTCGGCTTCGGGAAGACTGAAAATAGTCGGTGGGGGCAAGACGAGACTGCCGCCGGCCGCAAGCCTGGCACCCTGCGATCGCTGGAAGTGACCGTAACCGGTCAGCTTCATAAGTTGACCCAGGGCGTTCGTCCAAACAACGTTTTCACCGTACAAATCCCAACCATCACGCTGAGCCTGGCTCAGAGTGTTGACCCAGGTGTTCGCGATCACGCGGAAGCGAAGACGAGCTAGGAGTTGACGGCCGGTATTGGGATTGACTGGGGTGACACGTGCCCGGGTGTAAGCACCGGCACGGTTCCGAGAGAAAGTGACTCCACCCATAGAGCCCCTGGCCTCAGCAACGATTAAGCTGGTAAATAACATAGTTTTGTACTCCTAAATGTCGGCAGAATTACTCGATCGATTAATGAGCTTCATCTAGATCCTCAAGGGGTTTATCATTCGGTGGCTTCATCTCGATGAGGGCCTTGATGATGATGTAGATCACCCTGAGTATCCGCCAAAAATCCTTACCAAACATAATGTAGCTCCATAACAAAAAACCTACCATATCTTGTGTGCACACGGCGGAAACCTAACAGATGTGGTGTGAGGTGTCAAGTCTTCACTTGAT
>JAUXAH010000065.1 GCA_030614945.1 Phycisphaerae bacterium | reverse complement strand
TACATCGTTGGCGACGACGCCCATCTCATCCTTTCTGATGATCACCAGGTCCCCGCCCGTGGCACCTACATCAAGGTTTACGCCGACAACGAGGACACCGCCCTACATGAGATCAACGTCAGGGTCGTCATCGACATCATTCCCGAGGAGGTGATATAGATGGGTAAAGAATGGGAACGCCGGATCTTCGTCCTCGGCTCCTACCCTCACGCCGGACGCATCCTTCTTGCCGACGGCTTCGAGGGCCTCTTCAAATGGGACGCCTCCGGTACCGATACCGACTACATCGCCGCCAAGTCCAACCTCAAGGTGTACTCCGGTGACTACTCCCTCCACCTGAGCACGTCCCCGTCTACCCCCGCCGCCGAGGACGTCGTCAAGGTTTACCGTGAGTCCTGGGCTCCTGTATCCCTCGGCCTCGAGCTATCCTTCAAGTTCTGGTACTCCGATATCGACCACCTCGAGACTCTTCGTGCGCGAATCGCTCACCCCTACTATCCCACTGAATATATCGCCGGACTCGGCATCATCGCTGACGGCTACCTCCAATACCTCCACTCCACCGGTACCTGGGTCGACGTCCCCAACACCCTCAACCAGCACCTCCCCACCGCCTGGAACCGCCTTGTCCTCCGCGCCAACTTCGCATCCTTCAAATACGCCCGCTGTGAGCTCAACCAGAAGGACGTTGACCTTTCTGCTCAGGGCCTCTACAAATCCTCCCTCGGCTACGACAAGAACCTCATCATCGAGCTCGAAGTTATCTCCGGAGCCACTACCGTCCCTCACGTCTATATTGATGATCTCCTGCTCCTGGAGACATGAACCCAAAAGGGGGCTTATATGCTAAAGTTCGAGAAGAACACCGACATCTCCGTTGCTGCCGGCGCTGAGGAAGCTCTCATCTCCAAGTCACGCTTCGCCTGCAAGCTGCGTCAAATCACTGTCCGCCACGACGGTGATGATACCACCGGCCAGTATGGCCCTTCCTCTCTTGAAATTACTGTCGATGACACCGTCATATTACACGAAACTTTTTCCGACCTCCGCGGTTACTGGGCTTGTAATGTCAGCGCTGCCAGTGGCCCCGCGATGGTGCTGTCTCCTCTCTACGACGACACCACTAAACAGATCGGCATAATCCTTGCTATGCTCGACTTTGAGATCTTCCACTCCCTCATCATCAAGGCCACTAACGCCGACCCTACCAACCCTGCTGACGTCTACATCGGCCTCGTCTATGAGCAACCCGTCTGACCTGGTCAAAACCGGTTCCATCCTCGCGATCGTATTCCTCGAGGGACTCGCTATCCTTCGCGGGATCAACGGCTGGATGCTCGCTCTTGCCCTCTCTCTGCTTGCCGGCATGGGTGGCTATACTTTCGGCTCCAAAAAACGGTCCTGAAACCCCGCCCTCGTCCCCGTTTCTCTCTCACGTCCTCATACGTTCGATCTGAGCCCCTCTTCTGGTCCCCGAGGTCATATCATACCTTCCCCCCCACTCAAATCTACCCTCACCTGGTCAGATTTCACCAGGTCGATTTTTTCACCTACCCCACTGCTCGCTTTTCCCCCAGGCTAAATTTTTATGTGCATATTACAGACATAGTACTTGTGTGTTGGTGTGGTGTGTGATGTTGTGTGATTGATGGTGTGTGCTTATACTGATCAGTACGTAAGACACTGTGCTTGACCAGGTAAGAATGGAACACTGATGAGGATATCCTTATCCTTTCAACCTCCTACCTTCAGCCCGTCTAATGGGGGGGCGTGATTAAACAATGTCTTTACCGTCTACACCCCGAAGGTGGGGCGTACTTAATCAATCTTATTTCACCTGGTAACCCAGCCTAAGGAAAAAGGTTTGTTAGCTTATCTTACAGTGGGACTCAAACCCAAAGCCTGTGCCTCCCTTATCATACACAACACAGTGCGTGCCTGCTTCATCCAATCATACTTACCTAGTGCGCCCCTCCGCTGGGGGGAGGACATTCGCTTCGCTCATCTCCTCCCCACCAGCTACGCCCCGCACCCCACCCTTGCCGTGCCCCATCTATTCGCTTCGTTCCTCAAGGGCGAGGTGACCCCCGCTCCCTTCGGGTGCGAGGGCTACGTTAGGAACAGTGTCGTTCTTCACTTGGGACTTGCTCACCCCTTCTCTCATCCCCCTCGCTTCGGGGACTCCTCGCTTGCTTCGCTGGGGCAGAGTGAATGAGCTCGCTACGCTCGCTCATCACACAGCCCCTTCACGCTTCGCCTTACGCTCCGAGACCCCGGCGCTTCCGGTTGATTCGTTCACCAGTGTCCAGAGGACACAGGCTGTCGGGGGTTCCCTGCGTCCTCACCTCGCCCTTTCCTTCCCTCCACTCCTCCCGTGCTCTGCTTCCTGAGTCCTCCACTCCATAGCTCACCGCCCCCCACAACGCGGGGGGCAGGTTCGCTTCATCCCGTCCTAAGCGCCCGTGCCCCCACCTTGCGTCTGTGCCTCTTGCTCGCCGCTACGGTGCGGTTGCTCCTCGGGCTCGCGCCTGCTGCCGCCCGCCAACACCTCGGCTCACCCCCGCCTTGGTTTTCCCCCCTCGCGCTCCCCCCTTTCCGAGGCGCCCCCCATACCAAGCGGAAGGATTGTAAGCGAGGGGGGGAAAACCCATCCAGGGGGTTTCGCCTCTGGGGCTCTGTATGCTTCCTCTTTTCGCCCCTTTGCGTGGCGGGCGGGGGCGGCTTCGCCCCCCGTAGGTCTCCGGGCTTCGGCCTTACGGCCTCGCCCTCCGCCCTACTTTCTTAGCCTGGTTTCGCCTTGTGCTTCTTTTGCATTTTGGGTTCTCTCTGTCCTTGCTCCCTGCTCCATTCTTCCCCGCCCTCCCTCCCCAGGTGCATTTTTTCCTTGACACGCTTTCTCACTTTCTTACACTTATGATGAAAGGAGGTCCCATGTACGAACCTCTCACTCTCCGCCCCCGACAGTGCTACCGCTGCACCCAATGCGGTCTTGTCTTTCGCCGCTCTGCCCGGGCTCAACATTCATGGCCGCGCTGCGGTCACCTCTCCGACCTCTGTGTCGCGATCTCCGCGGATGACTATCGCGCTGCTAAGGCGCTCACTCACTCGCAGCGCACCTCCGCGGGCCCGCAGCTCTGCCTTAACTTCAAGGAGGTATCATGAACCAGGCTGACCTTATTCCCGACCGTGAATCACAAGTCCTTCGCTTCGACGACGGCGTCGAGCTCGCCGTCTTCAACAAGGATCAGCTTCTCGACATGACTGTCCACCAACACGGCGCCCAGCTGTGGCACGGCGCCGCCCAACTTCACCCGCCCACCGTCGAGGACCGCGAATGAGATCCAACTTGCTTCGCGTCTCCGGCGCCGATCTTCGCGCCGCCCGGGAACGCCTGGGCCTCTCTCGCCTCGAGCTCGCTAAAATACTCGATGTCAGTCCCAACGCCATCTACCGCTGGGAGATGGACAAGTCACGTCCCTTGCCCATCTTCATCAAGCGCCTGGTTAAAGTCTTGAAGCTCACGCCTCTCGTACCTTAACCGGTGCTACCCCATGGCGCGCCGTCAATATACCCGCGTGCCTGATTGGCTCTTCCCCTGTATGCCCGAGCTCACCGGGGACGAGCTCAAGGCACTCCTGGTCGTTGTTCGTCAGACTGCCGGCTGGGATAAGCAGTCCGATCGCATTTCCTACCGGCAGTTTGCCCTCCGCGTCGGTACCAGTAAACGTCATGCTCTCCGTACTGTCAAGTCCTTGCTTCTCAAGGGTTTCCTGAAAAGAACCAAACAGAAAAGAGGATTCGATTATGAGGTCTCCTCCCCTGACTGATCGCTTCTTAAAACACTATTTCTCCCATGTTGTATAGTGTCTGTTCTATTGTATGTTGTGGGGGTCAAAATGACCCCCTCTATGGGGGTCACTATGACCCCCCATGGGGGTCAAAATGACCCCCTTTGTGGATAACTCTTCCTACAGGTCCGGTTCGGTCCTCCCATCTGACTATGAAACTGTTGACTTTTCTTGCCGTCCTAAACTTTCTCCTCCTCCTCATACACATCTGTCTCTACTCATGCTGAAATTTAATTTACTGTCCGATAATAGCCATTATGTAAACTAAGGGGGTCTCTATCATGCCTCAAAAATCACCGAATCACCGGCCCATGGCCGTTGGCGACATGGTCACCTATAATCACCCTGTCTTGGGTCTGATCACCGGCGAAATCATCACAATTTATCAGGCTCCTTCCGGTCCTCTTTGGGTCAAACTTCACACCGGCGTAACCGCTGTCAGGGTGCGCGCTGACAAAGTTTCTCCCGTTCCCCACTCCCAGCCCTCTTGACACCCCGATATCCGAATTATATACTCCCCAAAAAGGAGGATATCATGAGAATCGCCCGTGACCTTGTCTTTACCCTCATGCTCCTCGACGCCCTCGCCTTCGCCTTCTTCCCCCGCCTCGCTCATCACCTGTTCCCCACTCGCTCTAATACCACCACCCAAACTTACAGCGCTGAACCCCCAATCGTACCCGGACCTTAACCCATCACAAGGAGGCACCCATGCTTTTTTCCTTCCTACTCAGGCTCATCCGCTTAATGTCTCCGGAGCTCCGCCAGGCTCTCTGTCAGAAACTCTCCGAGCTCCAGGAAGCTGCTGAACATACCTCCAACGACTGGGACGACGAGGTTATCTCCTTCATCCGGGTACTGCTCGGCTGTTAGTGGGGATCCCTATTGGCTCCCCCTCCCTCCACTCCAGCACTTCCTATCTGGTAAGGGGCGTGGGGGATCCCCTCCGTATATACGGCGACCGTATGTTTGTCCGATCGATCATAAAGCTCGGTAAATCTCACGTGATCACCATACCCCGACCCTTCGTGCTCGAGCTCGACCTTGCCTATGGTGAACAGGTCGTTGTCAAGCGCCTCAAGGACGGCTTTTTCGTCCGTAAGTTACAGGTGACCCATGGAGCGCGTCAACTCCCTATCACTCGAACTCATAGATGAACCCGCCCTCTGCATGAGGTCCGAGGTCTACGAGGATACCCTCGAGGAGCTCGCACACTCCATCCAGGACACAGGACTCATCGAACCCGTCATCGTCCGCCCCAAAGGTGATCGCTACGAGCTCGTCGTTGGCCACCGCCGCCTGTACGCTGCCAAACGCCTCCAATGGCCCAATATCCCCGCCATCATCCGTGACCTCGACGACACTCAAGCACTCCTGGTCCAGGCTGCCGAGAACGACCAGCGCGAGTCCATCAACCCTATTGACCGCGCCCGGTACTACAAGTCCCTCCTCGAATCCTTCGGCTGCTCCCAGAGAGAGCTCGCCCGCCGCCTTTCCCTGTCCGATACCATCATCAACCGCCTCATTCGCCTCCTCGACTTCGATGATGAGATCCAGGACGCCCTTCGTGCGGGCCACATTGGACTCAAAGCTGCGCACCTGCTCGCTAAGTTTCCTTCTCCATCCTTGCGTCTGCGCTATCTTCGCCTCGCCCTCGACAGCGGTGCATCGCTGCGCACCCTGCAGGGTTGGCTTCAAGATCTCCAGTCCCGACAGCCGGCACCTGCCGAGCCGGCTACTTCTTTTCCAGGGGGGTCGCAGCCCACCACCGCGATCCCCCCCTCCCTTCGCTCCTGCGAGATCTGCGGCGATGACTACCCCCCCGAAGACTGCCAAGTCCTCTCCATCTGCGCCGGCTGCTTCACCGCCATCCAGGACACCATGCGTAACCTCGACAAAAAGGACTCCCCGTGAGCCAATTTCCCCATCTCCTATTTGAAGAACGCGTCCTGTGGCGCAAGTTCCTTACCGCCCACGAACACGATTGGGACCGATATCTTTACGACCTCCACGTGGGCCAGGGCAGACCTGGTCGCGACTCCTTGACCGACGACGAAAAGCGCCAACAGCTCTACCTCTCACAGAAGCGCATCGATGTCATCGGCCAGCTCCCGGACAAGATCTGTATATTTGAGATCCGACCCCGCGCATCGATGAGCCAGGTCGGTCAGCTCCTCTGCTACCGCTTGCTCTACCAGCGCCAGACCCGCGACCCCCGCCCCTGTGATCTTGCCATCCTCACCACCAAGGCGTGGCCAGACGAGCGCTTTCTCTTCGATCACTTCGCCATCACCATCTACGAGTTTCCCCTCTGACCCCCCGCCGGATTCCCTTGACACCCTCCCCTCTAAACTGCAACAATTAGTTGCACCTGCTCAGGTGTGAAAGGAGGTGTTACAATGCCTGCCATCAAACCTACCAGAGAAATCGCCGAAAAGTGGCGCCGTGTGGTCCCCGGCCGGACCGAGGACTACCGTCGTGGTGTCGAGGATCCCAAAGTCGATTGGGAGACCGCCACCAAGGCCGCTGAAGACCGCTACCGCACGGGCGTCACCGAAGCGGCTGCCCAGGGCCGATTCGGCGCCGGTGTTGCCAAAGCCGGTACCGCTAAATGGAAGGATCGCGCCACCAAGCTCGGGCCCCGCAGATGGTCCGAGGGCGTCGGGATTGCTGCTCCCGACTACGAGCGCGGCTTCGGCCCGTATCGTGACGTCATCGAGCGGACAGTTCTTCCCGAGAAATTCCCCAAGGGCGACCCTCGTAACTACGAGCGCGTCCTCGCTATGGGTACAGCTCTTCATGAGCTCAAAGTCAGGGGCGGTTAGCCCCTAAGGAGGTTCTACAATGGCTGAGTTTTTCAAGTCCGTCCTGGTACAGGACGAGACCCCAGCTGCAGACGGGACTTTTACAGAGGATCTCCCCATCCGTCCCCTAT
Source organism: Phycisphaerae bacterium (assembly GCA_030614945.1). Next base: position 1,856 of record JAUXAH010000065.1, on the reverse strand, counting down.
CCCACATCGATCTCACTTTCAAGTGCCTCAATGCCGGCGCTAATACCAAGGCCACCCTCGCCCAGATGCTCGGCGCCCTCACGAAGATCGAAGTGCTCCACTTCGGCTCCGCCGTCCTAAGCCTCTCCGGAGTCGACCTATTTGCCCTCAACTGTCTCCTACTCAAGCAGATTCCCATGATGGGAAACATCATCAACACCGACGACGCAACGCGCTTCATCACCCTAAAGGTTCCATTCGGCCGCCGTCTCTTCGACCCTGCCGAGTGCTTCCCTGCTACCCGAAAAGGCGAGCTCACCCTCAAATACACCATTGACATCGCCGCCACCGGCTATGACGGCTCTATCATGCAGATCGAGACCATCGAGCTACCCGCTGCATCTCCAAGGCGCCACCTCAAGTGCACCACCCTTGACACCACTCCCCCCGCCACCGGTGAGTACGACGTCGACCTCCCCATCGGCAACCTCTACCTCGCCCTGCTCCTCTGGTCCGCCACCGTCCCCGTCACCACCGCCTGGACCACCACCTTTGACTACCTCAAGTTCCTGGTCGACAACGACGAGCAGTACTTCGGCAAGACTAATTGGGAGACCCTGCATAACGCCCTTATGGAACGGATCTTCCCCCCCGTCGCATGGAGTGAGAAGATTCACCTCGAGAACGTCGCCACCGCATACGCTCAGAGCGCTGACACCGCCGGTGAGGAAGTTGTCGCCACTGACCTCGAACATCACGCCTACATGGACTTTGACCCTCTCGGTGATGACTCTTACATCTTCGACACCAAGGGGAAATCCAGCGTCAAGTTGCGCATAAACGCAGGCGATCAGACCGCGTCCCGGATTCTGCCCGTCGAGCTCGTCGCCGTCTAGGATGGCCCAAAAGGTTCTATTTCACGTTCCCGTCAACCGCTCGCTCCCCACGGCTCACGACTCCTGGTTCGCGATCGACCACGGTCCTTTCACCGTCGACTACCTCCTGACTACCGGTAACCCGCACGACGCACCCCGCCACCCAGGGAACATTTCCTGTAAGCTCCGGAGATCTCGAGCGGTGGTTCTCGGATGTGAATACGATTGGCTGCTCAATGTCGAGGATGATATTGTCGTCCCTCCTGATACCCTGCTCGCTCTTGCCGGCTGTGGCCACAAGATCACCTCCGGCCTCTACCTCCTTCGCCCCGAGACCGCCGGCACTGCTCGGTATGCTGCTCGGATTCCAGATACCGACCCGGACCGTACTTCCGATGACCGCTCGATTCGCCAGGGTACCGACTTTCTCTACGGTGACGTCATTTCCCTACTGGAGCTCTGCTTCGGCTGTATTCTCATTCACCGTGACTGCCTGGCCAGCCACGAATTTACCGACGGCATCGATGTCGACTTCTCTAAAGCCATGCGGCAGATGGGAACATCTTTGTATCTCAACACCGCCGTCCGCTGCGGCCACATCACCGCGGACGGCTCAATCCTGGAGGCTTAATCATGTACCAGCTCCTTGCCTTCCACGATACGGTCAACGCCAACTCCGATAAGACCCTGGTCGGATCCCGCCTCAACTTCCCCTACGTGGTCCGCGAACATCAGATCGACTTCGCCCTCGGCTGTGAGAACAAGCTCAAAATCCGAATTTTTCTCTCCGAGGATCCCACGGCTCCCCCCACCGGTGAACCCCAGGGCACCAACGTATTCCGTACCTACGGCCACAGGGACTACATCGTTGGCGACGACGCCCATCTCATCCTTTCTGATGATCACCAGGTCCCCGCCCGTGGCACCTACATCAAGGTTTACGCCGACAACGAGGACACCGCCCTACATGAGATCAACGTCAGGGTCGTCATCGACATCATT
>JAUXAH010000107.1 GCA_030614945.1 Phycisphaerae bacterium | reverse complement strand
GATGATGTGACAGTAGAGGGAGCGGATCTCAATTTCAGAGCCACCGTCGGGATCGTGGGCGGTGACGCGAACGTCGAGGGAGTCGAGGTCGGCTTGGGACCAGGAACCATTGAAAGTGACCTGGCACCAGGACCACGAGTCGGGGGGGTTAAGGTCTTGAGCGTCCAGCCAGGCGGAGTCAAGGTAGAGTTGTGCGTGGATGTTTTGGTCAAGGAATCCCAGGGGGCCTATTGCATAAACCCAGAGGGCGACCGAGGTGAGTTCCTCGACGTCGGCGACGGTGTCCATGTGATACTCGTCAACGAGGTTGTCAGAACCGTCGGTTATGACCGAGGCATCAGAGCCAGGGGCGTCAGGTTGGCGGGCGGCGTCGAGGACACATTCCCAGTTGGGGGGAGCGGGAACAGGCGTCCACTGGGACACAGCGCCATCGCCTGTGGGATCGAGGTCGGTTTCTGGCATAGGAAAGCCTTGGGTTGTTGGTGAGGGGAGTGTATGGGGGGTGGGGGGTGTGGGTCAACAGAGGGGATGGACTTGCCGTGGGCGAGCGCCTGCAAGCGAAGACGGAGCGGGTTCGAAAAGGCTGTTTTTTGCCGGAGAGCAAAAGTGGCTCGTAAAAACCGGCCGGAGGCCGGTGCAGCTCAGCGGCAAAAGTTTGCAGCGGAGCTCGTCCTCCTGGAGCAAGAGCTCAGGGGGAGTGCGCGCGTGAAAAGGATTCACTGCGCGAACCTCCAGGGTTTCCCTGTGGAGGTCCACAGGGGAACCCTGGAGGGCTAAACTTTCCCTACGTAGGGGTCCCTAAGGGGCAAAAATGCCCCTTAGGGGCTCTTTTTTGGCCTCTGAGGGGTCCTCAGAGGAGACCCTTGAGGGGTCCCTCAAGGGGCTCTTTTTAGCCTTAAAAAGGGCTCAAAAGAAGCTAAGATGGTGATTTTTTGGTGTGTTTTTATATTATCTGGGGGAGCGCTTTTCTTACCTTCCTGCCTTAGAGCAGGAAGGTAAGAAAACTACGGCTCCGAGGGCAACCAGGATCGGGCGGCAATGGAGGGGCAAACGCCCCCCGTAGCCCTTAGGACGTAGCTGTAGGACGTCTGACGGGCGGGCAAGAGGGGGGTGCAGGGGGGTGTCCCCCCGCCGGCGAAAGACCGAAGGAAACGGCGCCGAGAGGCGACGTCTCTCCTGTCTTGAGCCGCTCCCCCCCACCGGGGGGGCAGGGGGGGGATCCATATTGCTCGAGCAGTTGCCCGCCGGCGGACGTCCCCCGGAGGGGAGTCTCTACAGGTGTAGAGTCTTCCCGGAGGGGGAGCGGAGTCCGTAAGGGCTACGGGCCATTGCCCGGGTGAGGATCCTGGTCTTTCGAGGCAAGGGGACTACAAGACGGACAGGTCACAAGGGCAGAGGCCCGTAGCTCTTAGGCGGCGCAAGGGGTCCCCGCGCGCGCAGGCGGAGCCGTCGCGGTCGCGGGGTGTAGCGTGGAGCTCCGCGCCCGTTGGATCCGCGGAGCTCCACGTGCCCGGAGGGCTTTGCAGCTGGCTCCCCGTCTCTCGAGACAGCGGCAGTGGACGGCATGTATGCCATACAAGGGGTGCTACTCTGCAGGTGGGGATCCCGGTAGCTTCAGGAGGAGAAGGTGCTATATGTTGAGTGTCGGCCGACCGGCCGGTTGGAACAGGTGCTTAGGGTTACGGAGAGGGCGTATGTCGAGGGTCCGGACCCTAGAAAGGGTCAGGGGCCCTCGGCGTTTTGCGAGGATCCTGGGCGGAGCTGATCGCGCAGAGGGGGGATGTAGTCGCGGAAGAGGCGCTCTTTGGTGACGGCCGCTGCCCCCGTGGGTATAACGGTAGGAAGAACCAGGGTAAAGTCACACGCGAGGCAGCGGGCGTATCGGCGGCAGCTGGAGGGTCCACGTATAACCCGCAAGCGGCCCGTCGAACAGGCGGGGCACGCTCGGGGCCCCACGTAGTCAGGACTGGTCAACAGGCGGACCGCTTCGGCCGATAATGACAACGTAGGGGGCGATGGCGGTGTCCGGGGGGTGGGGTCCGTAGAGTGACCAGGCTGCATAGATTTCCACGATGTTTAGGGAAGCAAGGGCGAGCTCGGCTCGTTCCTGCCAAGGGGGTTCAGAGTCGGGAGGCGTGTGGGTGTCGAAAGCGAGGACGTAGATCTTACCGGGGGGCGAGGGCATGTTAGGCTCCATGTTCGTAAGGGACAAAGGTGGGTTGGGAAGTGTAGAGGATTTGAGGGGCGCGGATGGGACCGGGCGCTGTGAACGAGTCAAGGGGCAGGTCTGGGCGTGGGGGGATAGACCAAGAGTGTGCGCAGTAGTGGCAATGCTGGTAGCCAGGGTTGAGCTCAATGACTGTTTCAGGCGAGTCGCATCGGGGACAGCAGTCGAGGACACGAGCGGTTACGAGGTAGGGAGGCACGGGAGATCTCCTTAGTATGGACGGGCGGAGTCACGGTCGAAAAACTCTGTCTCTACGAGCGACAGGTGATCGTCAAGAGTGCAGCTCGAGCGGAGGGTGGGGGTGAAGGTCCACTGGATGTAGGCGGCGAGCTGCACTTCTGTCCAGGAAGCGATTTCGTAGATCAGTTGGAGCTCCTGGGTGTTGGGGGGCCGGGGAAAGGCGGGGCTATACTTGCCTGGGGAGTCGGGCAGGGGATCGAGTGTCCCCCCCACTTGTTCGATGAGGTCTGCGACGTCAGCGAGATCGAGCTTGAGCCAGCAGTAAAACTTGTAGCTTCCGGGGGGCCTTTGGGTTTCGGAGTCAGACGGGATGATCCATTTTCGGGAGTGAGTGTAGACGGGAAGGTTGGGCGATTCGGTGTGAACCTCTTGGGCCGTCTTGAGATAGTATTTAGTAGCTTCCTGGATTCCCTTCCAGGTCTTGCGAATGAGTTGGATGTGGACGCGGAAGGATCCGGAGTGGTGCGCCCAGCGTTCAGAGAGGTCGCGCTGAGATATGTAGGCGCCACGGGTGAGGACGTGAAGGTGGGGCCATCCGCTCTTGTGGAGCTCGACGAAGGCCATGTATTCTAGGCCTGGGTGATCGGTGCGGAGATCGGCCAGAAGCTTTCGAAAGCGCAGGCGGATCCAGCGGATGGCTTGTTCGATGGTATAGCCCTGGCGCGGGCGCGTCGTGAGGGTGACCAGCCGCTCCGGGCGACCGGCCAGGGCGATAGCTCGCGCATGGCGAAGTTTGTAACGCGAGCACTGCGGACAATCCCACCTATGGCAGAGGGTGGGAACCACGACGAGTTTGTTGGTTGACTCGTCGAGGTATAGGATGGAGCCGGTGCCACAAAAAGATAAAGGGCTGCTGCGTGGCTGCTGTGACTGGGCTTCTAAGAGTTCCGGTTCGTGTGCAACGGAAGGGAACATAGAAGCGGTCATTTGATCGCAGCAGCCCTTAGGTTTAGCGCATTTGGGGGACCCGGGCAGCCCTCTACGGCACAGAGCACAGGACTGCCCCGGCTTGCCCGTCCTCCCCCCCCTGGACGCTCGGGTTGCTCCTCAGCAGAGCCCTATCCTTCCAGGGGTGTGTCTACTATCCGGCGACGAGGACCTCGTTGTAGCTTGCCTGGCATTCAGCGTAGGCGGTAGTCCGGCAGAAGAAGGCGACCTCGTATTCTTCGCCGGTGTCAAGGCCGGCGATGGTGGCGGTTTCGGCGGTGCAGGCGTTGTTCGAGTCGATGGTCCACGCGTATTCCTCGGCCGCGGTTTCGGTCTTGCGGTAGAAGACGGTGACGGAGTCGACGTTCAGGATCCCGGAGTCGTTGGTCCAGGTGCAGGCGATCTCACCGGCGCCGCCGGCGGCGGCGTCTTCAGCGGAGATCTTGATGTAGTCGGGGTCGAATGGAGTGAGGTGGCCTGCGGTGCCGGCTTTGACAGCAAGAAGGTTGTCCTCGATGTAGCGGTTGTAGCCGGACTTGGCGTAGCCGCTGGCGTAGGCGTTCCAGACGTCCTTAGCCCAAGACTTGACGCTCTGCCACATGGTCAGGGTGTGGGTGAGCGCATCGCGCTGTGCGGTTTGCAGGGTGGATCTGGGGTTAGAGGGTGTGACACGTTCGCGCACGTAGGCGATGCCTTTCCAGCGGGAAAAGACAGCGTCGCCAGTCTTGCCACTCATTGAAGTAATGAGCGGTGAGAAGGTGACTCTTGCCATGAGGAATTCCTTCGGATTAGAGGGCGGCGAGTTTTTCGATTAGGGTGGCGACGGCGCTGGCGAGTGCATCGTCGATGTTGTTGTCGGTGGCGGCGGCTTTGGCTCTGAGGAAGTCGGGGACACCGGCAGCGTTGAGGACCATAAAGACGATGGTGACGAGTTTCCAGGGGGAGAACGCGCCGAGGGGGTTGCCACGGGGGAGAAGGGTGGGCTCGTCGAGGGTTTTAGGGGGCATGGTTATGGGGGATCCTGATAGAGGGCAGATGGGAAATGTTGCGGGGGGTATCAGACATAACATATGTTGTCGGCTCGTGTCGGACGTAGGGTAGGCCGTGGTTGCGCCAGTGGTGGACGAGGACGGCAGCGACAAAACCGGTGAGGAAGCCGAGTAGCAGGGTCATGATTTGGAGAGAATAGACGAAAGCGGGCGGGCTTGTCAAGGGTTTTCTTTGGAAGAAAGGTCAGAAGCCACCAAGGCCGGGGAATTTGCCGTCGCGGATCGCCTGGGTGAGGATCTCGTGCAGGCGCATGGCTTCCGGGGTGTTGACGATAGAGATTTTGGTGGGCATGAAGCGGGGGGGCATGCAAGGGGTGTATTGAGTGTTCCACACGATGAACTGCCAGACACGCCGGATGGCTTCCAGGATGGAGGGGGCTATGCCGCCGGTGACGCCGTAGGGCTGATGCTGATTCATATGCTCGAATTGGACTATGGTGACAGTGCCCATGAGAACGCAGAGGAGTAGCTGGACGTAGCCGGTCCAGTCCTTGGGGGGATCGGGGTAGTCCCAGTTGGCACCTTTTTGGTCGGTGGCTCCGATGACGACGTAGTTAGGCATGTCGGGCCATTCATCAGGATGCAAGAGGTAGAAGGCGCCGACGGGGACGCGGGCTTGGCACTTAGCGGGCTGAACATACAGGGCGGTGACACCTTCGGATGCGGAGACGCCGAGAACCCAATGGCCCATAAGGGGGCCGGCGTCGTGGCATTCGATTTTGGTGAGGAATCCATGCTCGCAGTTGTGGAGAACAAACCACTTGTTAAAACCGGAGGCCCACCAAGAGACTTTGCCTTGAGCGTGGGTGGGTTTGCCAGAGAGGCCACGCTTAGGAAGATGGCAGAGAAGGAAGGGGAGCTTGGGGTCGGCCTCGGCGGGTTGGGGGCATTCAACGCAAGGGGAGATTTTGGATTTGTAGGGGGCGACGAAGAGCTTGCCAGGCCAGCCCCAGGGTTGGCCTTCGGTGCGGAAAAGGGTGTAGTCTCCCTGGGAACAGCCGTCGAGGTTAGGCTTGGCATACCAGCCGACGGCAACGGTGGCCATTTTCGAGTCGGCGAGGAAAAGGCGGAAAGCGTAGCCGGGGTATTCGGGGAGTTGGTGGCCGTAGTAGTATTGAGCTCGGCAGATGATGGGGGATGTGCGGACGACGATGTCGCGGGGGGGATCCTCATCAGGAAAGTGTTTCCAGATAAACTGGACCCAGTCCCAAGGGGGTTCATGGACCCACCTGAGGTAGGGTTCACAGGTGTCGGGGTTGTGTCCGTAGGGGTAGAGAAGCTTTTGGCATTCCCATTGGACTTGTATGTGAGGGGGTTTGTTGCCACGGACGGGAAAGCCGGTGAGGACGGCGCCCTGGTTGCAATGGGAGTAAGTCGCCATGCAGTCTTTAGGCCAGCAAGGGGGCCAATCGATAGGGGGAATAGAGAGGTCACCCATGCTGGGGGTAAAGGGAGTTCCGTCTTTAGTCTGGCCGGAGACGGGAAGGACGACGTTGGCGTTGTCGCAGATGCTAGCGGAGCTTTTGTGCGTGGGAAGGTGGACGATGCGAGACTTAAAGCGGTCAGGGGGGGTTGCCAGCATAGGCCAGCCCATCCAGACGCGGGGGATGTTGTGGCGGCGGAACTCGTCGATGTTGGAGCGGGCCTTGTTGGCGGTGCGGTAGGTGCACTTACCCCATTCGATTTTACGGCGCTTGTCGAGGATCTGGAAGGCGGCGTCGACGACGTGCCAACAATAGGTGGCATAGGCGTGGGAAAAGTCTTGAAGGGCGGGGGGCGTAGGGGGCTTGCGTCTACTGAGGTGGATACGCCTGCCTTTGCGGGTGTTGAAACGGTAGCGGCCTTGACTCGAGCGGAAGGGGCCGCTGATGCGGCGGATAAGCGGGGACATGACAAGTTTCGGGAGAGAGCGCATGCCTGGGGGGCGAAGGGGGGCGCGTTTCTTTTCGGGCGGGGGCGGGGGTGGCTCCGGTTCAGAGTAGATGATGTGACAGTAGAGGGAGCGGATCTCAATTTCAGAGCCACCGTCGGGATCGTGGGCGGTGACGCGAACGTCGAGGGAGTCGAGGTCGGCTTGGGACCAGGAACCATTGAAAGTGACCTGGCACCAGGACCACGAGTC
>JAUXAH010000232.1 GCA_030614945.1 Phycisphaerae bacterium | reverse complement strand
TCAGCAGCGATTCGCTTATTTTTTAGCCATTTTTGCGGTCTGGGACATCTTCTACTACATCTGGCTCAAGATCCTCATCAACTGGCCCAGCTCAATTATGGATTGGGACATACTATTTCTAATACCAATCACCTGGGCCGGCCCTGTCCTGGCCCCGGTCCTTATCTCAGTTACATTGCTGGTATTTGCAATAATAATTCTCTACCGCGACTCTTTTGGCAGGGGCCTTAAAGTAACCCTGACGGACTGGCTCGGCTTTATAGTTGCCGGTCTTGTTGTGGTTGCCTCTTTCTGCATTGCCGGCCTGCACATCACCGAGGCCGATTTTCAGTCCCATTTCTATTGGCCGGTATTTGCCGTTGGTCTCTTATCCGCCGTCGCCTTGTTCCTAAAATGCTTGTTGAAGTCGAAATAGAGCGCAAAGAGCATAGGTGAGAAAAAGACCAAAGACTAAAAACGTCAGTCCCGAGTCCTGGAGCTTGTGCACTTTTACTTTTTATCGTTCTCTGACGTATCCGTTGCGGTCGGTCAGGATGTTCACCTTTTGCTGTTGCCCGTCTCCTGCATAAACCCTTCGAACTTGCCGAAAATCATCTTGCCGGCCGAGGTCTGAAGCGAGCTGGTTACGCTAATGAGCAATTCCCGCCCAATCTTATTGCGTGCACCTTCAACAACAACCATTGTACCGTCGGCCAGATATCCGATACCCTGCTCGGTTTCTTCGCCGGGCTTTATGATTTTAACCTTCATAGTCTCGCCCGGCAAAGCGACTGCCTTTAGCGAATTGGCCAAATCATTTATATTCACTACATCGACCTCGCGCACCTGTGCAACCTTGCTGAGGTTATAGTCCGTCGTTGCCAGTCGCCCATTTCGGCTCTTGGTAAACACCATCAATTTCTGGTCAACGCCTTTGACGTCCTCGGTATCCGGAACGACGGTGTCATCAATCTCCACGTCAATAATCGAATCCGCCTGCATCTTGTTAAGTATATCAAGTCCGCGTCTGCCGCGGCTGCGCTTGAGCTTGTCGGCCGAATCTGCTATCAATTGCAGCTCATTGAGGACAAAACGCGGAACAATCAGCGGAGCGTCAAACAATTTACTCTGACACAAATCTGCAATTCGCCCGTCAATGATTACCGACGTATCCAAAACCAAAGGCCGGGTGCCCTTGGTCTGTTTGGCAAATTCAACGTAAGGAATCACAAAACGCACATCGTCCTTCGTCCGCATCACGATGCTAATGGTAAGAAAACATATACATATCCCCATAATCCATTTGATTGCTGCAATCGCCTCGTCGATTAAGTCAATTTTATACGAATCAGCTATCATATCTACCACAGGCGCCAGTACTCCACTGATGAGCAGCCCGACCAACAAGGCGAAAAAAACACCTGCCAGGGCGCTGAGTTTTTTCTTCGGCGTAAGAACATCCAGCAGAAGAACAAACACCATCATCCCAAAGCTACTGAAGACCATCGCGTGCCAGCTGGACGAATTCTCCGGCAACGTAAGCACCGTGCGAGTTGCGCTAAGCAACAGAACCCCCACGGCAATGAAGACAAAAATGACTCTAAAAACCCAAAGTAACATAGTTATAAACCTCCAAATATAATACCGTTTTGTTATGAGTTCTCATTTTGCGCTCTTTTTACAAAATGGGGCCCCTTAATTATCGCCGACATTATACCCTGCATCCAAACTATTATCAATAATTACGTTACAAGGAACCTTCGCATCCTGCTCCGGTTCTACGCGGCGTTTATCCTAAATCTTCCCTCGCAAATCTCACCACCCCAAAATACAACCGACATCTCGCAATAAAAGAGTCTTCGGTTTAATTATCTGCATCGACCTCGGTCTTTTCCTCTGCACTACTGTCGCCGCCGGCTTGCGTCTCCTCACCTGTGCTTTGTTGAGTCTGCTCGGCTTCGGCTGGTTCAGACTCCGCCGGCACCCTTCGGGCCTGAGCCTCAGCGTCGAAGACTTTCGCCTCTTCAACACGCTTGTCGGGAGCGTGCGCAACCGCATCGCCGGCTTCAGGCTCACCCGCTTCGCCGGCTTCGGGCTCACCTGCTTCGGCGGCCTGCTTATCCGGCTCGGTCGACTCAGCCTCAACGCCTTTATCAGCCTGCTTATCCGGTCCGACCGACTCAGCCTCAACACCTTCACCGGCCTGCTTACCCGGCTCAGCCGGCCCGGACGCACCAATTAGGCGTGAGCCTAAGCTCAATTGGTACGGGACGGCTGCTTGTTCTTCAGCGGCCCACTGAACCCTTCGCAAACTCAACCCGATTTTACGGGACTCAGTATCAACCTTTAGAATCTTCACTTCAACCTCATCGCCGGTTTTAACAACATCCTGAGGCTTGTCAATCTTATGGTCGGCAAGCTCGGAAATGTGCAACAGCCCCTCCAAATCCGTTTCAAGCTCAACAAATGCACCAAAATTCGTCAGCTTTGTCACCTTTCCTTTAATAATGTGTCCCGGGATATATTTTTCCGGTATCGCCCGAATCCACGGGTCTTCAGTCATCTGCTTTATCCCGAGGCTTATCCTTCGTTTTTCTTCATTGACGTCGAGCACAACGCATTTTACATCATTCCCCTTTTGCAGAGCCTCCCCTGGATGTCCGTATTTCCTTGTCCAGCTTAGATCTGAAATGTGTATCATCCCATCAATACCCTTCTCAATCTCTACAAACGCCCCAAAATTTGTTACACTTCTAACCGATGCAGTCACAATCGTTCCATTCGGATACTTCTGAGCAGCTATTGTCCAGGGATTTATTTCGGTCTGCTTGAGCCCCAGCGAGATTTCCTGCTTCTCCTTGTTAACATTCAATACAATCACTTCAATTTCGTCGCCGAGACTGAGCATCTCGCCCGGATGTGCCAGACGCCTGGTCCAGCTCATCTCGCTAATATGCACCAGCCCTTCGATACCATCTTCAAGCCGAATGAAGACGCCATAGTTCATCACATTTACAACCTTGCCCTTTACCCTCGCTCCGATTGGATAACGCTGTTCAACATCTTCCCAGGGACTGGTTGTCTTCTGTTTCAGGCCCAACGAAATCTTTTCATTGCCTTTATCAACACCAATAACAACGCATTCGATCTCCTGGTCAAGCTCAACGACTTCTGACGGGTGCGAGATTCTGCCCCAGCTCAAATCAGAAATATGCAGCAGGCCATCGAGACCACCCAAATCCACGAACACGCCGAAGTCTGCGATGTTTTTCACAACTCCTTTTCGCAATTGACCAACCTCGATTTCCGACAGAACCTTTTCCTTACTGCTGCGGCGTTCTTCTTCGACAAGTTTACGCCTCGATACGACAATGTTCCGGCGTTCAATATCAATCTTGAGAACCTTGCATCCGACTTCCTTGCCGATGAATCTACTGATGTCGCCCGGTTTTCTGATATCAACCTGCGAGGCCGGCAAAAAGACAGGTACTCCAATATCAACAAGCAAGCCGCCCTTGATGCGCCTTATGACCTTGCCGGTAACAACATCTCCCTCCTTTTTCGTATCGATAATCATTTCCCAGCCTCTGATGCGGTCGGCCTTGTGCTTGCTCAACAGGACAAGCCCGCCTTCAGAGTCGGTATCTTCAAGAAAAACTTCAATCTCTTTGCCCGGCGATATCTCGTCGGCGCCCTCAAATTCGCCGGCATCAACAACCCCTTCGCTTTTCAGACCCACCTCGATAATAACATCATTGCCTATTTGTGATACGATTGTCCCTTTAAGAATAGTCCCCGGCAGACTTGAATCGACCTTTGTCCGCAGAACTTCCTCCAGAAATTCATTTTCTTTCTCACCGAACATCTCGCCGACCTGCTGGTCGAGCTCTTCTTGTGACAAACCTAATTTGCTAACAATATTTCTATCTACCATAAATCCAAATCCCTTTGTGGAGTCTGTTTTTCCGACCTATTGGCGCCCCACACTTACGCCAACAGTCGCTTGTGCAACACTGCACAAAATATAAACTTTGTGGTTAATCATTTACGTATTGTGCGAGTTTTCGAAATTACAATTTTTAGCCCAAAAATGCGGTTGTTTTTTGGCTTTTGCCCAAAGTTGTATAAAAAAACTTGCTTTAATTGGCTAAAAACCAAGGTTGCCTTAAAAAACCCGCACAACGCG
>JAUXAH010000341.1 GCA_030614945.1 Phycisphaerae bacterium | reverse complement strand
CGATGATGGGGATAATGCGACCTACGATTGGAAGCCGGACTTTTTTACCGAGCAGATATTCGGCACGCTCATCTGCCGGATTCATCGCAACGGCTGTATCGCCGAGCATCGTCTCCGGCCGGGTCGTGGCAACAGTAACATACTCGATGCCTTTTCCCGCAATCTCGACCGGTTCGGCGAGCGGATACCTCATATACCAGAAATGTCCCTGCACCATCTCGTGCTCGACCTCATCGTCGGCCAGCACTGTCTGCGTAGCCGGGTCCCAGTTGACCAGCCGTTTGCCTCGATATATCAGTCCATCCTTGAAAAGTTTGAAGAATGCAGCACGAACGGCTTTTGCGCAGACCTCATCCATAGTGAACCGGGTCCGCTGCCAGTCGCACGAACAGCCCATTGCCTGTAGTTGTTCAATAATCTTGGCCTCGTATTCGTCTTTCCAGGCCTGCACGCGGGCGATGAAGTCCTCGCGTGCGAAGTCCGTCCGCCGCTTGCCCTCCTCGGAAAGGATACGCTTCTCAACGACCGTCTGGGTGGCGATACCGGCGTGGTCGGTCCCCGGCATCCAGAGAGTATTATATTTTTGCATCCGGCGGAACCGAATCAGGATGTCCTGCAATGTGTTATTCAACGCGTGACCAAGGTGCAGAGGTGCCGTTACGTTAGGCGGCGGGATAACGATAGTATAGTTCTTTTTCTCCCGGCCATCGCCGGCGGCTTCAGCGTGAAAGTATTGGCCTGAGGACCAAATTTCGTTTGCCTGCCTCTCTATCGTCTCTGGCTCATAAACTTTCGAAAGCTCTTCGCCCATAACTTGCTCAACCAATTGCCTATAAAAAAATTCCGGCAAAAATATAATGGCCGGAATATATCTTAATAAAAACAAACAGAAATGTAAAGTAAACAATCAAGTACAAATCAAGTATTCCTGCTTGTTCGTACTAAATTCGCCTTGTGTGTCTGCTCAGCTTAATCGAGGTTCATTGTCATCAGGAACTCTCGGTTGGTTCGGCACTTGGCAAGGCGGCCTTTGAGCAGCTCAATTGCTTCGGTCTGGTTCAATTCACTAAGGACTCTCCGTAGCCGATATACAAGCTGAAGCTCTTTTGGGTCGAGCAGTAATTCTTCCCTCCTGGTTCCGCTTCGGCTGATGTCTATAGCCGGCCAGGTCCTTCTGTCAACGAGGCGCCTGTCGAGGTGCAATTCCATATTTCCGGTCGCCTTAAACTCCTCAAAAATCACCTCGTCCATTTTCGAGCCGGTGTCAATTAACGCGGTCGCAAGAATACTCAGCGAACCGCCGTCTTCGACATTCCTTGCTGCGCCAAAAAATTTCTTAGGCATTTGCATTGCGCCGGCATCGACACCGCCGGTCAGGATTCTACCCGAGTGCGGCATCTCGGTATTATAGGCACGGGCAAGGCGGGTTATCGAGTCCAGCAGAATTACCACGTCTTTGCCGTACTCGACAAGGCGTTTTGCCTTTTCGATCACGACCTCTGCTACCTGACAGTGACGCGAGGCGGCTTCATCGAAGGTTGAACTTATGACCTCAACGTCTTCAGCGGTTTTCCGCTCCATTTCCGTAACTTCTTCGGGCCTTTCGTCAATCAGCAGCACTATCAGTTTTATTTCAGGGTGATTTGTACTGATGGCGTTTGCCATTTTTTGCAGCAGAATTGTCTTGCCGGTTCGCGGTGCGGCAACTATCAGACCACGTTGACCCTTCCCTATCGGCGTTACCAAATCAATTATTCGCATATTTAACTCTTCTGATGTGGTCTCGAGTATAAAACGGTCTTCCGGATGCAATGGCGTCAGGTCGCTGAATACCACCTTTTCCGCAAGGTTATCGGGATTTTCATAGTTAATCGCTTCAACGCGCAGAAGAGCAAAATACTTCTCCGAATCTTTTGGCGGCCTGATTTGTCCTGATACAGTGTTTCCGGTTCGCAGGCCGAAACGCCTGATTTGAGACGGTGAGACATAGATGTCGTCCGAAGATGACAAATAGTTATAACTCGGATTTCGCAGAAATCCGTAACCGTCCGGCAGCACTTCTAATACACCTTCGCCATACATCAGGCCGTTCTGGCGAATACGCTCCTTGAGAATTCTGAAAACCAAATCCTGCTTCTTGAGGGCACTGTATTCTGAAATGTTTTCCTTCTTGGCAATATCGTGCAGCTCTGCGACGGTCAGTTTCTGCAAATCCATCAAATACAAGTTGCCTTTTTTAATCCGTTCGTATTTAGCATGGGTGGATTCTTCCTCAAGTTTTTTGGCTCGCAGGGCTTCGTCATCGGTCTTGGCGCCGGGGGCCTGCTCAGCGGTAGCCGTGGCCGAGTCGGGCTCTTGCTGTTCCGATACATCGGGGTTCGCTTGTTCGGCGGCAGCTTGTTCTTCTGCGATGGCCTTTTTCTTTGCGGTTTTGCGTTTTCTTGTTGTGCCTTTTCCGGTTTTTTCAGCGGCTTTAGCCATGATTACTCCTTTTCTATTTGCGAGAATCTACGATTCCACAGAATAACTTTCCCGTAGGAATTCAATAAGATTTGAACTTTGAATAGTAGAAATAAAACTTATATATCAAAAACGAGTAACACTAATACGAGTGCTCTACGATAAGCCCCACTTACCCATAATGTAAGAGAAAATATCAGTTACTTGCTTGGCCAACGCCGAGAAGTCAGAATTGTTATCTATGATATTATCGGTGAGGTTGGCCTTGTTGTCCAGAGAAATCTGAAAATTTTCTCTAATTTTAAGCTGATTTTCTTCAAAAACACCCATTTTTTTT